>CAZNNJ010000055.1:1712-14557 GCA_964574305.1 uncultured Rhodospirillales bacterium
GCACGAAGGCCGCGATCTGAAGCCGACCACCGACCTGCGCGCCGTGCTCAAGGGCGTGCTGCGCGATCATCTGCGGGTCGACGAAAAGGCGCTCGCCGCGAGCGTGTTCCCGGGCAGCGACGCCGTCAAGCCGATGGACGGACTGCTAGCGTAGCATGCCGGCGATGTGGGCCGCCGCAAGGTTTCGCCTCGGCGCGTTGCGCGAGCGCCATCACGACGCCAGCAGGGTCTCGACCAGCTCGACGATGGCTGCTGCTTCCGCGAAGGTTGCGAGCGGCTGGTTGGCGTCGCCGGCGAGCAGCAAAGCAAGCGCATCCAGCTGACCCGGGAGTGAGGGCGCTCGCGATCGGGTCGTCCGGGGGCGTCGTGGCCGGCGGGACCGTCGGCTCCGGCGGTCGGTTGACGGTGTCGTCCGGCGGCAAGTCGGTCTCCGGAACGATCTCCTCCGGCGGCATCGAGCATGTGCTGGTCGGCGGCACGGCATCGGCGGCGACGATTGCCGGCGGCATCCTGAACATCCTGTCCGGCGGACATCTCGCCGGGACGGAAACCTTCTCCGGACCCGGCGGCGTGTTCGCGGTGGCCGGCACAACAGGCATCGCGCTGTCGATTTCGGGCTTCGTCAAGGGGGACGAACTGGAACTGATGAATTTCGGTTTCCAGAAAACCGAAACCCTCGCCTTCACCGAGGCTGCCGGCAACAAGAGCGGAACGCTGACAATCACCGACGGGTCGCTCAAGGCGACGATCACGCTGTTCGGCCAGTATGTCGCCGGCGGCTTCAAGCTCGCCGGCAATGGCGGCGTGGGCACCGCCATCACCTATGTCTCGAGCACGGCCGCGCATACGGACGTGCTGGCGAAGGGAGGCTAAGCCGTCACGCCGATCGCATTTGCGACGTTATAACACACGCAAGGTCGAATGGATTCGGCCGTGAAGATCGCCGGCGGCGCATTCAACGTCTTGTCCGGCGGTCAATTGATCGGGACCGAGACCTTCTCAGGCACCGGCGGCGTGCTCGCGGTGGGCAACACGGCGGGCGTCGCGCTGTCAATCTCCGGCTTTGCCCAGAGGGACGAGCTGCAGCTGACGAACTTTGCTTTCCAGAAGACTGAAACGCTCAAATTCGTCGAGGCCGGCAACAATAAGAGCGGAACGCTGACCATCACGGACGGCGCGCTCAAAGCGACGATAACCCTGTTCGGTCAATATCTCGCCGGCGGCTTCGAACTTGCCAGCAATCAGGGCGTCGGCACGACCCTCACCTATGTCTCGAGCACCGCCGCCCATGCGGACGTGCTGGCGAAGATGGGGTAGGCCTACAGGCGGGCTGCGTGCCGGCCGCCCCGGCGGCCGAAGAAGGAGGCTTCGCCGATGCAGGTGCCGCTGGCATAGCCGCGGCTGTCCTGGGCGATGTTGGAGGCGCAGGCCCCGGCGGCGTAGAGGCCGGGCACCGGCCTGCCCTCCCCGTCCAGCACCTCGGCATCGACCGAGACCGACAGGCCGCCCAGGGTGAAGCCGGTATGGACCGCCTTGCCGACCGAAAGGTCGAAGGCTGCGTAAGGACCTTCGGTCAGCGGTGCCAACCAGTCGGGGTATTTGTGGAATTCCGGGTCCTCGCCCTTGGCCGCGTGGGCGTTGTAATCGGCCATGGTCTTGACCAATGACCCGGCGGGCAGGCCGAGGCCCGCCTCCATCTCCTCCACCGTTTCCCAGCCGTCGATCAGCTGGATATTCATCATCTCGGCGAAGCGGGGATAGGCGAAGATGCTGCTATCGACGATCAGATAGACGACGCCGTCCGGCTGCTCGCGCGAGATGACGCCGGTGCGGCTGTGATAGCTGTCCTCGGCGACAAACCGTTTCCCCAGCTTGTTGAGCAGGATGCCCTTCAGCAGCTGCTCCGGCGGGTAGAACGGGCAGGTGATAAAGGGCTTCTCCATGTGCTTGACCGCGCCGCCCGCCGACATGCCCAAGAGGATCGACATGCCATCGTCGTTCGGCCCACCCTGGACGTAGGTCGGTGGCAGGAGATCGGGCACATATTCCGCGACCATGCCCTGATTCATGCCGAAGCCGCCGGCGGCCAGCATCACCGCCTTGCGGGCACGGACGAACAGCACCTCCTCGAACCGGGTGGCGCGGACACCGACGATGCGGCCGGCCTCGTCGGCCACCAGCGCGCGGACGCGGACATCGAACAGGGCGCGGGCGCCCTGCTCCTGCGCCTTGGCGGCCAGAACCTGCGCGGCCAGTGCACCGCCGCCCTCCTCCCCGTCGAAAGCGACCTTGTGGCCGCGCGGCGCGGGCCTCGCCTGGTCGCGATAGGGCCAGACCTTCTCGTTGCCGGTCCAGATCAGGCATTCGCGGGTCGGCTGGACCACGCTTTTGAACGGGTAATAGGATCGGTCGAACGGCACGCCATGCGCCTCGAGCCAATGGAAATGGTCGACGCTTTGGTCTGAGTAGAGGCGGATCTTCTCCGGCACCGGGTCGGGCGTGACGGCAGTCAGGTAATCGTACATGTCTTGCGACGTATCCTCGAAGCCGCAGGCGACCTGAACCGGCGTGCCGCCGCCGAGATAGAAATGGCCGGCGGCATTGGTGGTGGTGCCGTTGACGCCGCTGCCGCGCTCCAGCACCAGAACGCTGGCACCGCCGGCGCGTGCCTCGATCGCGGCGCAGGCCCCGGCCATGCCCAGCCCGACGACGATATCGGCTTCATCGTCCCACGCGGGAACGTCCGCCGCCCTGAGCAGCGCAGGCTTCTCGTACACGGCCATGACTTAGAGCTGGGAGAAATCGATCAACTGAAGGATCGGCTCCTTGCCGTCCCAGCCGCGCGAGGCGGCGATGCCGTGCTCGAAGCCGGCCTGCAGCATCGGCGTCACCTCGATGAACTCCCACAATATCCCGGGCTCGGACGGCGAGGCGAAATAGGTGACCTTGGACGCGGCATTGGCGGCGCGGAACACCTGGGTCAGCCCCCGCGCCTTGGCCTTTTCGACATCGGCGTCGAAATTCTCGGTCAGCCAGGCCATGTGATGCATGCGCACGATCCGGCTGCCGTCGTCATTGTGATAGGGCGACGGGCCCTCGCTCACCACCTGGATCAGTTCCATCTGCACCTCGTCCTGGTAGGACAGGCCTACATTCATGGTGATCTTGACGTCCTGCCCCTTCCACCAGCCATCGAGGGTGACATTCTTATAGACCGTCCAGGGACCGATGCCGGAATAGCGCGCCCAATTGGCGACCGATTCGTCGATATCCTCGACCAGATAGGCCACCTGCCCGATCGACCCGAAAGACTGCGCGTTCATGGACCCTACTTCCCCTGATAGTTAGGCTGGCTGTGTAGCAGGTCAGACTACGCTCGTCGTCTCGTTAATTTGCCCATCTAAGGCTAAGAATTTTTTAGCCACAGATGACACAGATTTTCACAGATAAGAATTGATACCGCCTTCGGCGGCTTCAGCATCTCGCGGAGCGAAAAATCTTAATCTGTGAAAATCTGTGTCATCTGTGGCTAACTTCATAATTCACACCCGCAAACGAAAACGCCCCGCACTCATGCGGGGCGTTCCGTGCCTGGGTCAGGCCAAGGCGGTCAGGCGTGCAGTGCCTCGCCCTCGCCCAGCGAGGTGTGGCGGGATTGGCGCGGGCCCCGGAAATCTTCGCCCAGCGCGGCGCGGAGCGCGGCGTCGGCGCGGTTGACGCGGCTTTTGATGGTGCCGAGCTTGCAGCCCATGATCTCTGCCGCCTCCTCATAGGAGAGGCCGCCGGCACGGACCAGGGTAATGACCTCGCGCTGGGCCGCGGGCAGCGTCTCCAGCGCCTTCAGCACTTCCTTCAACTCGAGGCTGTCCTCCTGGTTGGCATGGGCCGACATGGTCGACATCGTCGTCTCATCCAGCTCCTCGAAGCGGCGCTTGCGGTATGAGTTGATGCGGATGTTGCGCAGGATGGTGAACGTCCAGGCCTTGATGTTGGTGTTGAGGTCGAAATGCTCATAGGCGTTCAGCGCGCGGACGATCGCGTCCTGCACCAGATCGTCGGCCTCGGTCGGGTTGCCCGCCAAAAACCGGGCGAAGGCGCGCAGATCCGGAATGATGTTCAGGAGCTGCTTTTCGAAGGCACGCCGCTCCCACAGCGATTTGCCGGTGCTGACGGCGGGCGTTTCAGTAAGCGATTGCATGTCCTCGGAGCCTCAGAATTTTTTCAATGCGTCGGCGGAGTGTTCGTTGTGCAGTATGAACAGTTTCCGTCTGTTTTGGTTCCCAGGCAGCGACATACCGCCGATAGTTGCGATTTGCCTCTGGACCGCCAGGGATAGCCTGCTTAATCAGTCGTGGATCAGAGCGCCCACCGCCAGTGACAAAGCGGTGACAGGTTCCACAAAACAGTTTCGGGGATATCATGAAATTCGTTCTTTCCGGCTCGTTCACGCCGGTCGCCCACCTGCCGGAGCTGGCCGTCGAGGCCGACAAGTCGGGCTGGGACATGCTCACTCTGTCCGACCACACGGTGAACCCGGAAACCCTGACCGTCCCCTATCCCTATACGCATGACGGGTCGCGCCGCTGGCCGGAATTCACCGACTGGCCGGACCAGATCGTGATGTGGGGCGCCTGCGCCACCGTGACCAAGCGGCTGCGCTTCACCACCAACGCCTTCGTGCTGCCGGCGCGCAACCCGTTCATCGTCGCCAAGGCTGTATCGACCGCGGCGATCGTCTCCAACAACCGGGTGGTGCTGACCATCGGCGTCGGCTGGTCGAAGGACGAGTTCGAGCTCTTGGGCCAGGACTTCCACTCGCGCGGCAAGCGCGCCGACGAGATGGTGGAGGTGATGAAGCTGCTGTGGACCGGCAAATATGTCGAGTACCACGGCAAGTACTACAATTTCGACCGCATCGAGATGAACCCGCCGCCGACCGCGCCAATCCCGATCTGGGTGGGCGGCATTTCGGACCACGCGCTGCGCCGCTGCGCCCGCTATGGCGACGGCTGGCTCTCCGACCTGCAGACGGCGGCCGAGATCGTGGAGTGCATCGGGAAGATCCGCCGGTACCGCACGGAATACGGCCGCACCCCGAACGATTTCGACGTGCTGGCGACCCCGTCCGACGTGTTCGACATCGACGGCTACAAGCGCCTGGAAGAACAGGGCGTCACCCGCATCATGACCCAGCCCTGGATGATGTACAGCCCCGGCACCAAGGACCTGCAGCTGGAGAAGGACGCCATCAACCGCTATGCGGACGATGTGATTTCGAAGTTTTCGTGATAGCCGCTACCTGATGCGCATTGATCCTGCGCATCAGTAGCGCATATAGTCGGCATACTGTAACGAGGTATCTCCATGCAACCTGCCCGTCGTGAAGCCGCCACTCCAAAGCGTGCTACGAACGTTTCACTCAGCGATCCTTTGATTGCGGAAGCGAAAGCCCTAGGCATTAACCTGTCACAGGCTGCCGAGAATGGTATCGCCCAGGCGATCAAGAATAAGAAGACCGAGCAATGGCTGGCCGAAAATCGCGAATCCATAGAAGGCTGGAATGCCTATATTGAAAAGCACGGGCTACCTCTGGCAGAATTTCGACCGTTCTAGTGGCAAAGTACGATGTCTTTCGAATTAATAGTGGTAAGGGTTATCTCCTCGACATTCAGGCCGATTTCCTGAACCACCTATCTACACGCGTCGTCGTTCCGCTATTGCTGCGCGACGATGTTCCACCACCTTCGAAAGGGCTGAATCCGATCTTTTTGGTTGGAGCCGATGAAGTCGTCATGGCGACTCAACTGTTGGTCGCAGTGCCGAAGTCAGCCCTCAAAGCGCGCGTCGGAAATTTGTCGGATCGCCATGACACGATCATCAGCGCTATCGATTTCCTAATGCAGGGTTTCTGAACGAATCGCAGCTTACCGCCCCGCCCACATCGCCTCCGCCCGCGCCTTCAGCGCGTTGGCGGTGTTGTCGAAGGCGGCCTTCACCCAGGGCCCTGCGAAGCGCATGACGTGGGTGCCGGTGTCGCCGAAGAAGGCGTTGATGGATTGGTAGGCACAGCGGTCCGGCCCGAGAGGTGTGACGACCTGGTCGCGGCGCGCCGCGTAGGGCCAGTCGGTTGCCCAGTCCAGCTTCCATGACAGCAGGCGCTCAGGTTCGTTGGCGCAGACATATTCGGTGTTGATCGCGATGTCCCGATTCCAGAAATTGGTCAGGTGCATGACGATGGGCGCGCCCAGCTCCAGCGTCGATTCCGCCTGGATGCAGAACGGGTTCCATTCGCCATAGCGCGGCAAGTCGGTCAGGATTTCCCACACGACCGAGGCCGGCGCGTCGATCTCAACCGTGATCGACCGCACCTCGTTATTCGGGTCGTGGCCGGTGATGGGATCGAAGGCCATGGCTACCTGCCGGAAAGCGCCGCGGCGATCGCGGGCGACACCGGCACGGGGAATTCCAGCAGGTGCTGGCCCATGCCCTTGGCCGCCGCGTCCAGGCGGGGGGAATTATTAATGCCGCCCGCAAGCGATTCATCCACCACGAAATTCAGTGCATTGAAGCCCGGCAGGTCATAGCGCAGCACCCGCGTGGCGTTGAACTGTGCGTACCAGTCCTTGACCGCCTGCGGCGTCAGCGCGGCGCGGATATAGGGCAGATATTCGGCCCGGCGCGCGATGACGCCGACATTGAACAGGTCGCCCTTCTCGCCGCTGCGCGCCCAGGCCAGCGATATCAGCGGCACGACCCAAGCCGGGTCGGCGTCTGTTGGTTCCGGCGGTGCGGGTGGGCGCACCAGCATCGACTCCCGGAACACGGCGGTCCGCCCGGCCTCGAACGGCACGTCGCGGCCGTCGACCTGGACCTGCGCCCGCACCAGCGGCTTGTCGATCAGAAATGAGAACATGCGCGTCACCGGCCCGGGCGCGCGGCCGAAGCCGGACAGACTGCCGATAGTGGTGCCGACCGACATGTTCATCATGGCGGAGAACTGCTCCCGCCAGAAGATATCCATGGCGCGCTTGTCGTCATGCTCCACCGCGACCTTGCAGATCGCTTCGCGCGCGGTGGAGTGGCCGTGGCGGCGGGCGCCGTAGCTGCCCTCCCCGTCCAGCACTTCGACATGGGTCATGCTGAAATCGCCCAGATTGCGGTCGCGCAACATCTCCCGCGTCCGCTCCAGGATCGCCGCCGCCTGCCGCTCGGCCTTGGCCGGGGCGTCGATGCCGACGATCGGCATCAGCGCGGTGGCGCGCCAGCCGTCCTCATAGGTGACGCAGACCTTGTAGGTCGCAGTCGGGGCATAGCCCTTCACATTGGTTACCAGCACCCGGTCGGGGCCGATCTGCTCGAGGGTCACCTGGCTGAAATCGCAGACAACGTCGGGCACGATATAGGCCTGCGGGTCCGAGACCTCGTAGAGCAGCTGCTCCGCAACCGTGCCGACCGAGCAGAGGCCGCCGGTGCCCTCGGGCTTGGTCATCACGAAGCTGCCGTCGGCGCGGCATTCGCCGATCGGATAGCCGGGATGGGCCCAGTCCGGCACGTCGCGCCAGTCGGTGAAGGTGCCGCCGGTCGATTGCGCACCGCATTCCAGCAAGTGCCCGGCGGCGGTGCCGGCTGCCAATAGATCGAAGTCGCCGTGCGACCAGCCGAATTCATGGATCAGCGGCCCCAGGATCAGCGCGCTGTCGACCACCCGGCCGGTGACGACGATATCCGCCCCCTCGGCCAGCGCCGCGGCTATAGGGAAGCCGCCCAGATAGGCATTGATGCTGAGCACCGTTCCCGGAAACGACACGCCGGAGAACATGTCGCGATAGTTCTGGGCGCGGAGTTCATCCACCCGGTGGCGCAGATCGTCGCCATCGACGACGCCGATCTTGAGGCTGATGCCCTGCTCCTCCGCCCGCCTGGCCAGCGCCTTGGCCAGGCTGCGCGGGTTGAGCGCGCCTGCATTGGCGATGAACTTCACCCCCTTGGCCTTGAGCTCGTTTATGTAGGGCGCGACGTGGACGTCGATGAAGTCGGTCATGTAACCCGAGTTCGGGTCCATCTGCTGCAGCTTGGCGAACAGGCCCATCGCCCCCTCGCCCAGATAGTCGAAGATCAGATAGCCCATTCCCGGCACGCCGAGCAGCTGCGGCACCGCCATCGCACTGTCGATCGACGCGCCAGCGGCGCCGCCGATCTTGACGATTTTGTCGGTCATCGACCCCCTCCTCCCACGTCATTGCGAGCGTAGCGAAGCAATCCGGAGCCACAAGCCGTGAAATCGGGCCAACGACCCTGGATTGCTTCGTCGCTACGCTCCTCGCAATGAAGGGTGAAATTATGCCGCCCTGGCGGATGCCCCAACCTTCACTGCCACAGCCTCAGGCACCGGCACGGGAAATTCCAGCAGCTGCTGAGCCATGCCCTTGGCGCCGGAATCCAGGCGCGGCGACTTGTTGATGCCGCCGGCCATCGAGCCGTGAACGACATAGTTCAGCGCGCTGATGCCCGGCACCTCATAGAGGTCGACCTTGCCAGTCTTGGGGTCGAGGAAATGCCCGTACCATTCCGCAATCGCCGCCGGCGTCAGGGAGTCGCGGATATATCCCAGATACTCCGGCCGGCGGGCGATGACCGCAACGTTGAACAGGTCGCCCTTCTCGCCGCTGCGCGCCCAGGCCAGCGACAACAACGGGACCTGCACGGTCTTCGTCTCAGGCGAGTTGACCGGCACCGACGGGCGGACAGTCTCCTTTGCGTCGTAGCCGCCATCGGTCGGCACCTTCACCACCTTGGTTTCGCCGTTCACCGTGACCTTGGCCTCGGCCTCTTTCTTGTCGATCAGGAAGGAGAAATGCTGGGTGATTGGCATCGGCATGCCGCCGAAGCCGATGGTGGTGCCGACCGACATGTTCATGATGGCGGAATTCTGCTCGCGCCAGAACAGGTCGGCAGCGCGCTTGTCCTCATGCTCGACGACCAGTTTCAGGATCACCTCGCGGCTGTCACGGTAATCATGGGCGCGCGCGCCATAGCCGGCCTCACCGCCCAATATTTCCATATGGCTCAGCCGCCAGTCCGCCATGTTGCGGTCGCGCAGCATCTCGCGCGTCCGCTCCAGGATCGCGGCGCCCTGGCGCTCGGCCCGCTTCACCGCATCGACGCCGATGATCGGCTGCATCGCCACCTGACGCCAGCCGTCGTCATAGGTGACGCTGACCTTGAAGGTCGGGGTCGGGGCATAACCGGTGGCGCCGGAAACGCGGACACGGTTGGGTCCATCCGAGGTCACCGTACAGGTGGTGAAATCGACCACGACGTCGGGCACGATATAGGCCTGCGGGTCGCTGACCTCATACATCAGCTGCTCGGCGACGGTGCCGACCGAGACCAGCCCTCCCGTGCCGTCCGGCTTGGTGATCACGCAGGAACCGTCGGCCCGGCACTCGCCGACCGGATAGCCGGCATGGGCCCAGTCGGGCACATCGGCCCAGTCGGTGAAGGTTCCGCCGGAGACCTGCGCGCCGCACTCCAGCAGATGGCCAGCGACCGTGCCGGCCGACAGCAGGTTGTAGTCGGACGGCGACCAGCCGAATTCGTGGATCAGCGGCCCGAGGATCAGCGCGCTGTCGACGACGCGGCCGGTCAATACGATATCGGCGCCGCGCGACAGCGCATCGGCAATCGGAAAACCACCGAAATAGGCATTGGCGGTCAGCACCTTCTCTGGAAAGGCTGCGCCGGTGAACATCTCAGTGATGCCGCGTTTGCGCAGTTCATCCAGTCGGGGCCGCAGATCGTCGCCGTCCACGACGCCGATGGTGATCTCGACGCCCATCTCGTCGGCGCGCTTCTTCAGCGCCTCAGCGAGACCGTGCGGATTGAGGCCGCCGGCATTGGCGACGACCTTGATCCCCTTCTGCTTCAACTCGCGTAAGTACGGCCCGACATGGACATCGACGAAGTCGGGCAGGTAACCGCCGGCCGGGTTCATCGCCTGCAACCGCCCGAACACGCCCATCGACCCTTCGGCCAGATAGTCGAAGATCAGGTAGTCCATCCCCGGCACGGTCAGCAGCTGCGGCACCGCCATGGCGCTGTCGACGAACGCGCCGGAAGCCCCGCCGATACGGACGATCTTGTCTGTCATTTCAAGCCCTTAATTGAGGTCGACTTTGTAAAGCTCAGCGCAATTCTCGAACAAAATCCGCCGCTTCACGGCGGCGGACTTGTCGCCGATGCCGGCTTCGATGGTTTCGTCGATATTGCCGTAGAGGCAGGTGACGTGCGGGAAGTCGGTCTCGAACATGATCTTGTCGACGCCGACCTTGTCGAGCAACTGGTCGGAAACCCCCTTCTCGAACCAGTAGCAGCCATAGACCTGGCGGTGGAAATACTCGCTCGGCATCATCTTGAATTCAGGCCGGCTGCCGGCGACGTCGGCCGCCTTGAAGTGATAGTCGGTCGATTCCAAGAGGAAGGGAATCCAGCCGATCCCGCTCTCCACCGACACGAATTTCAGCTTCGGATAGCGCGGCAGAATGCCGGAAAGCAGCAGGTCGCCCAGCTGCATCGCATTGGTCAGCAGCAGGTTTGTGGTGGTGCGGGCATAGGTTGCGGCCCAGCCGTCGGCCTTCAGCCGCTTCTCGGTGTAGTTGTCCTTGGATTCCTCCAGGAAGTCGCCGCTGCCGATATGGAAGCTGATCGGCAGGTCGTGATCCTGCGCCACCTGCCACAGCGGGTCCCAATGCTTGTCGGCCAGAACCGGCAGGCCGTAATCCTGCGGCGCGGCGGTGAAGAGGATGCCCTTGTGGCCCATCTTGGCCGCGCGCTCGATCTCCTTCACCGACTGCTCGACGCTCCAGAAAGGCAGCGCGATCATGGTGACGAAGCGGCGCGGGTCGGGCGAGGCCCAGTCGCGCTGGAAGTCGTTATAGGCCTGGACGCAAGTGAGCATCAGCTCGCTATCGCCCATCTTGAAGAACTGCTGGTTCCCGAAGCCGCCGACATTGGGATAGACCACCTGGGCCCAGCAGCCGATCGAATCCATGTATTTGAGCCGGGCCGAGGCGTCGTAGGAGGCAGGATGCGCCTCCTCATAGGTCGGCGGATGGCTGGGGAACGGGGTCGGCCAACCGGCATTGGCGCTGGCGCCGACATCCGTCATCTTGACGTCGCCCAGGAACCAGGCCTGGGTCTTGCCATCCTCCAGCACACGGACCTGCGGCACGCGATCCTTCATGCGAGCGGGGACACGGGCGGTCCAGACGTCCGCCGGTTCGGTGAGGTGGGTGTCGCTGTCGATGAAGCGGTATCCTGCGGCGGTGGTCATGGTTTTTCCCCGGTTTCGAGCATTTGTGCTGCTGAAGCATTTCACCCCCACGCGCTGCGAGATCAAACGTGCTGCTGCCCCCGCACCAACCGGCCCGGCAGCTCGCCGGTCGGATGGCCGTTGCGGTAGACGACCTTGCCGCTGACGATCATGGCGGCGTAGCCCTGGGCGGTCTGGTCCAGGCGGCGGCCGCCCGCCGGCAGGTCGTAGATGACCTTGGGCTGGTCGAGCGCCACCTTGTCATAGTCGATGATGTTGATGTCGGCCTTGTAGCCCGGGGCCAGGATGCCGCGGTCGTTCAGGCCCACGGCGCGGGCCGGATCGGCCGAGAGCGCCTTCACCGCCCATTCGATCGGCAGCTTCCCCTCCGCCCGGTCGCGCGTCCAGTGCGACAGCATGAAGGTGGGATAGGAGGCGTCGCAGATCATGCCGTAATGCGCGCCGCCGTCGCCCAGCCCCAGCACGGTATCCTTGTGCTGGATCATCTCGCGGACGGAATCGAGCTTGGCGTTATAGAAATTGCCCAACGCGCAATAGAACATCGCGTTGCCGTCGTCCTCCAGCAGCTTGTCATAAATATATTCTTCCGGCGTCACGCCCAGCCGGCGCGCGCTGGCGCTCACGCTGTCCTCCGCCGAGGGTTCATAGTTCGGCGGATCGGCCAGCGGGAACATCCAGTCGAAAGTTCGGGACATCATCGCCAGCGCCGACGGCCCTTCGCTCAGCTCTTCGCTCAGCAGCTTTGCCCGGACCTCGGGCTTGCGCAGCTCCTTCATCTTTTCGGCCAGCGGCAGATGCGCCATCGCCTTATAGGTCGGGCACAGGCAGAACGGGTTGATCGACAGGTTGAAGCCCTGGACCAGCCCGATCGGGCGGGGGAAGACCTGGGCGGTGATATGCACGCCCTCCTCGTTCGCCGCCTCGACTTTCTTCAGGCCTTCGCGCCATCCCTCCGGCCCGCTATTGCCGGAGCCCATGGTGAAGGTCGCCGGGCGGCCCGACTGCTCGGCCAGGCGGCGCAGCAGAGCGATGCCGTCGTAATGTTCGTCCGGGAAATCCATCACCATCTGGAGGATGCCCTTGCCGGCATCTTTCAGCCCGGCAGCGATGGCCTCCAGCTCGACCTCGGCGGTCTTGAAGCTGGGGATCGCGATGCCGTCGGCGGTGCGGTGGATATGCAGGCGGGAAGTGGCGAAGCCGAGCGCCCCGGCCTCCACCGCTTCGCGGGACAGCTGGCGCATGCGCTCCAGATCCTCCGGCGTCGCCGGCTCCCGGTTGGCGCCGCGTTCGCCCATCGCATAGACGCGCAGCGGCGAATGCGGCAGGTATGCGGCGGTGTCGATGTCGCGCGGCTTGGAGTCGAGCGCGTCGAGATATTCGGGGAAAGTCTCCCAGCTCCAGTCCAGCCCGGCCGACATGACCGCGCCGGGAATGTCCCCGAACCCGTCCATGACATTTTACAACAAATCGTGATCGCCCTTACGGCAGGGGGCGAAAACGGCACCGCCAGATC
>CAZNNJ010000056.1:0-4382 GCA_964574305.1 uncultured Rhodospirillales bacterium
GCCGGGACCGGGCCCACGTGGAGGTTAAGGCGAACGAAGGGGGGGCCGGGGGCGTCAATTGGGCCCTGTTCGCCCTCGAGCCGCCGCAGATCGAGCGGTTCTTCTTTCACGTCAAGGACACGCTGGACCTGATCCCCGGGACGGTGGCGCTAATGGAACGGCTGTCGGCGGCTGGATACCGGATTTTCGCGCTCAGCGACAATGTGCGGGAAATCGTGCTTCACCTGCGGCAAAGATACGATTTCTGGCGGCATTTCGACGGCGTCGTCATTTCAGCCGAGCTGGGCGTGCTGAAGCCCGATGCCAGGATATTCTCCCACCTGCTCGATGCCCATCGCCTGAAGCCGGGGGAGACGATCTTCCTGGATGACGTCCTTCGCAATGTCGAGGGCGCCCGCGCCGCCGGCATGCACGCGGTCCAGTTCGCCAATGCCGAACGCGCCGAGGCTGACCTTTTGAGCTATGGCGTACGCCTCTGAAACAGACAGCGGCTCAGTCCCGCCGCAGCCTGCTCACGAAACGGCCGAGGGTCCGTAAGGCCGTGCGCAGCAGCTCGGTAAAGCTGCGTTCCACTGCAGGCTCGGAATGAATGAGGCCGGCCGAGTCGACGCCGAGGAGACGGGCAAGGCGGAAATATTCCGCGTCGCTGACCCGGCCCGACGCGAGCAGCGCGATCATCCAGTCGTCCGGGGCCTTGTCGGCCGAGCCATCCGATACGCCAGCCGCCCGCGCGGCCTTGATCTGGGTGAACCGTTCGACGAAGTCGCCTTCCGTATAGAGCGGCTGTCTCGCCTCGTAACCTGCGACAAGTGCTTCCAAATCCATCTCAGGCCAACAACTCGATCGACTGGGCCGCGCCGATCCGACCTGCGCCTGTCCGGCTACCGCCCCAGATGCTTGTCGAAGAAGCGCGCGACGACGTCGAAATACTCTTTCGATTCCGGCAGGTCGATATCGGTGAAGAAGGAATGCTGCAGCCCGTCCCAGACATGCAGTTCCGCGTCGACGCCGAGACGCGAAAGGGTCTCGTGGGTGGTGATGACCGGGCTCATTGCGATGTCGCGGGTGGCGGTGACCAGCAGCATGGGCGGGAACTTGGCCATCATTGCGGGTGATTCCAGCGGCGTCACCTCCGGGTTCTTGGGATCGGCGCCGTCGAAATAGGCCATCGGCAGGTTGCCCGGCTTGTCCGGCGTGGAGGGCGGCGGCGGAACCTGGCCGTTCAGCGCGGCTGCGAAATAGCGGGAATCGCCCTCCAGAGTATGGCCGGCGCCGGCGCAGAACATGCCGGCCGCGCCGGGGCGGGGCAGTTTGTGGGTCTGGAACCAGATCAGCACCTCCCCGGTCAGCATGCCGCCGGCGGAGCAGCCGAAGATGCCGATATTCTCAGGTCTGTATTGCTTCAGCAGCGCCCGGTAGACGGTCGCCACATCCTCGCTGGCGGCGGGGAAATGGTTCTCGGGCCCCTGCCGATAGTCGACGGTCACGACCTTCATCCCGGCGACCGAGGCAATGGGTACGGATTCCATCAGCGCGATCGTTCTGGCGCCGAAGACGAAGCCGCCGCCATGCAGGTTGATCAGCACGCGCTTGGCATTGCGCGCGGGTACGCCGGATGCCGGCGTCACGATATCGGTATAGACGCCGGCGACCGTCCAGGGCTCGATTTTGACCGGATAGATCGCCTTGGCGTGCTCGATCTGTGGCACGAGCGATTTGTCGAGCGCCTCGCGCAGCGTCTTCGGATCGCCGTGATTCACGCCGGCCATCGCCGCCGACGTATGGCCGGGCTGGTGGGTCTTGATGAACGCCGCCTTGGCCTCAGGGCTCCCGTAGGTCGAGAAGGGCGCCAGGAATCCCGGCGCATGTACCGTTCCGTTCGCATCGAGCTCAGCCGACGGCGCCCCGATCGCCTGCGCGGCCGCTGGCCTCGCGAATGCAAGAAGCAGCGCGCAGCAGATGGCGACGCGAAGTGTTGCGTGACCCATTGTCTCCTCCCTTGCCGGCGGCCGGTTAATCCCGCCCTTGAGGCGAGATTAGGCCGCGCAACGTGTTCGGGACAATCCGAAAACAAGCAGCCGTAGAGCAGAGCGGATTGAACGAAATTGTGGGGCCGGACCATTGACATTATGGCTTGAGCGTTCATTGTAGTGATGTAACTACTTTTGTGAAAGGCAGTGATGCGTAGCGTCTCCGCGCGTGAAGCGAACCAGCGCTTTTCCGATATTTTAGGCCGTGCCGCGCAAGGCGAGGCGACCGTCATTACCCGGCGCGGCGAGCCGGTCGCGCAGCTCATGCCCTATACCGAAGCACGGAAGTCTTCCCAGGCCTGGAGCCGCCTCCTCGGCACCCTTGAGGCTGGCCTTCCGCTGGGCGGCGACGGCTTCGATCGCGACGCGCTCTACGACCGCTGAGAATGCGATTCACCTTTGATACGAATATTCTCGTCTACGCGATCGACAGCGACGCGGGTGACCGCCACCGCATTGCGCTCGACTTGGTTCGCCGTGCGGCGGGGCGGGACTGTGTCCTGACGCTGCAGGCGCTGGCCGAACTGTTTCGCGCTCTGACCGGAAAATACCGGATCGCGCCGGTCAAGGCGGCCGAGATCGTTCAGGACTGGCGAGACGCGGTTCCTGTCTTTGCCGCCAACGAAGCCTGCCTGACGGATGCAATCGATGCGGTCATCGCACATTCATGGTCCTTCTGGGATGCGATGATATGGGCTACGGCCAAGCATGCGAGTTGCCGGCTTTTGATCAGCGAGGATAGCCAGCATGGCCGGACATTTGGGGGGGTCACCATCGTCAACCCGTTCGTGACCCCGCAATCGCCACTGCTGGCCGAGGCGCTCGATTAATACCGGGAAGGATCGGCGATGCATCAAGAGATCGAAAACGCCTTCAGCCTGAAGGGCCGCTGCGCCGTCATCACCGGCGCGGCCTCAGGCATCGGGCGGCAGACGGCAATCACCCTGGCCCAGGCGGGGGCGCATGTCGTGCTCGCCGATATCGATGAGGCCGGGCTCGCAGCGACGCAGGCGGCGGTGACTGCTGCTCATGGCTTGGCAAGCATCCGCAAGACCGATGTCACCGACCGCGACGCGGTCGAGGCGCTGGCCGATTTCGCAATCGAAACCACTGGGCGGATCGACGTCTGGGCCAACATCGCCGGCGTCATCCTCGCCGTGCCGATCGTCGATGCGACCGAGGCGCAGTTCGACCGGCTGCTCGATGTCAATCTGAAGGGCACCTATTGGGGCTGCGCCGCTGCGGCGCGGCGGATGACGGCGCAGGGTAGCGGGTCGATTGTCAATATCTCCTCGGCCGGGGCCGACTTCCCAGCGCCGGGCCTCTCGATCTATGCGATGACCAAGTCGGCGGTCAGCATGCTGACCCGCACCCTGGCGCATGAGGTCGGGCCGTTCGGAGTCAGGGCCAATGCGATCGCGCCGGGTTTCATCGACACGCCGATGATCGCCTATCGCTACCGCACGCCCGACGGCGGCATCGACCAGGCGAAGAAGGCGGCGATCCTGGAGGACCGGGCCAAGGGCTCGGTGCTCGGGATCACCGGCGAGCCCAGCGATATCGCCTACGCGATCCTGTATCTTGCCTCCGACGCCGCCAGATTCGTCACCGGCCAGGTGCTGAGGCCGAATGGCGGCGTGGCGATGCCTTGAGGACGGGATTTTACTGATGCGCTGGAAGAACCGCCCGGAAGGGTCGAACTGGGGCGATTTCGGCGCGGACGATCAGCGCGGCAAGATGAACCTGCTGACCCCCGCGATGCGCCTTGCCGCGATGCGCGAGGTGCGGGAAGGCATCGCCTTCACCCTGTCCCTGCCGCTGGACTATCCGGGCGGCACCACGCGCGGCATGGCGCGCCATCCACCCCGGCTGTTCTCGACGAAGCTGGAAGGCCATGATGCCCATAATCTCCTGCATGACGCATTCATGCCGGGAAGCTGCGGCAGCGTGTGCGACGACGGGGTCACGCTCTACACCCAGTATTCCACGCAATGGGATGCGCTCGCCCACTGGGGCCGCCAGTTCGATGCCGACGGCGACGGGCATGCCGAGATCGTCTATTACAACGGCTTCCGCGCCGGCGAGCATATTCTGGGGCCCGATCAGGAGGGCGGTCCTTGCGCCAAGTCCCTCGGCATCCAGAACTTGGCCGAGGCCTGTCCGCAGGGCAGGGGCGTGCTGGTCGACATGTTCGCCATCCATGGTCATGGCCGCATGGCCTGGGGCTACGGCGATCTGATGTCCGCGCTCGACAGGCAGAAGGTCGAGGTCCGCCCGGGCGATTTCCTGGTCATCTACACGGGCTACGACCGGCTGCTGCTCGGCATGAACCAGCATCCGAACATGGACTAC
>CAZNNJ010000056.1:4392-14505 GCA_964574305.1 uncultured Rhodospirillales bacterium
TGCTCGCCAACTCGGGTGGTCTGGACGGCCATGACGACCGGCTGCTCAAATGGATCGATGACAGCGATGTCGTCGCGATCTGCTCCGACAATGTCGCGGTCGAGCTGTTCAACCCCCAGATCGGCCCCAGGGACGAGACCGGCCTCAGGCTGCACGAACACTGCATGTTCAAGCTCGGCATCCATCTGGGCGAGCTGTGGTATCTGAAGGACCTCGCCGAATGGCTTGGCGCGCGCGGGCGCCACGCCTTCCTGCTCACCGCGCCGCCTTTGCGCCTGCCTGGCGCGGTAGGCTCCCCGGCCTGTCCCATCGCAACCGTCTAGCTGGAGACGCTCAATGCATATCGGCATCTTCCATTTCCCGACCGACTACGGGATCGACATTTCCGAGCTGGCCCAGGCGGCGGAGGCGCGGGGCCTCGAATCCCTGTTCGTCTGCGAGCACACCCATATTCCGCTGAGCCGCCGCTCGCCTTTCCCAAGCGGCGGCGAACTGCCCAAGCGCTATATCCATTCGCACGACCCGTTCGTCTCCCTGGCTTTCGCCGCGGCGGCGACCAAGACGCTCAAGCTCGGTACCGGCATCTGCCTGGTGCCGCAGCGCGACCCGATCATTACCGCCAAGAGTGTCGCCAGCCTGGACAGCCTGTCGGGCGGCCGCTTCCTGTTCGGGGTCGGCGGCGGCTGGAATGTCGATGAGATGGAAAATCACGGCGCGCGCTACGACACGCGTTTCAAGCTGCTGCGCGAGCGTGTGCTGGCGATGAAGGCGCTGTGGACGGAGGAGGCGGCCTGGTTCCATGGCGAGTTCGTGAATTTCGACCCGGCCTGGTGCTATCCGAAGCCGGCGCAGCGTCCCCATCCGCCGGTCCTGCTCGGCGGCGAGACCGACAAGACCCTGGCGCGCGTGGTCGATTACTGCGACGGCTGGTTCCCGCGCGGCTCACCCGATTTCGATCCGGCCCTGGCGGTCAGCCGCCTGAAGGATGCCTGCGCTGAGGCGGGTCGCGATTTCGCCGGCATGCAGATCACGGTGTTCCGCGCCCCGCTCGATGCCGATGCGATGCGCCGCTATGCCGATGCCGGCATCACGCGGGTGCTGCTCGATGCGCCGGATTCAGGCCGTGACGAGGTGCTGCGCCTGCTCGACCAGTACGCGGCTCTCGTTCAGTCCTGATTAGCCTTCAGGCGGTGCCGGTGCGCCGCCTGCTTCGCCCGGTTGCCGCAGATCGCCATGCTGCACCACCGGCGCCCGTGACCGCGCGTATGGTCGGCGAACAGGAGGGTGCAGGCCGGGCCCTCGCAGGCCTTCACATGTGAGAAGTCTTCCGTGCACACCAGCCGCGCCAGCACCTCGCCGATCGGGAGGAGCAGCGCCTCGGGGGTGCGCCAGCGGCGCAGCGGCTGAAGCGCGAAGGGTGGGTGCCCGTGACCGCTCTGCGCCACGATCCGGCTGAACGCGTCGTCACGCTCCAGCAGGCGGTTCAGCGGCTCCAGCTGGCGTAGATCTCCGGCGGCCAAGGGACGGCCTTTATGGCTTCGGACGAAGTCCCGGAACCATTCGCGCAGGTTCCTCGCCTGATCCGCGACCATGTCGAGCTCGCCGGGCAGCGCCTGCGCCCGGATCGCGTCGAGAGTATCCGCTTCTACAAGCCGCGCCTGGCCCAGCCAGTTTATCAATCCGTCTCCGTCATCGATCCAGTCGATGGGGGTGTCGACCGGCGTCGCGATCGAATTCAAAAAATCCAGCCCCGGCGCGTCGGCGACGAAAATCGCAGGTGGACGATGGTCCATGACAGCTCCCATTCCCGCCATCGCGGCGGTCCGCCCCGGACATCCCTTCGGAGCGCTCTCCAGACATAACCTCTCAAAACCCTCTTGACAAGTTACATGATGAGATCGTAACCGTATTGGTATAACTATGAAGGTTATGAATCGATTGTTCGTTTGCAAAGGAGAGCCGAGATGTCTTCAAACGATGTAAGCGTAGTGCTCGTCCATGGCGCCTGGGCCGACGGGTCGAGCTGGGCGAAGGTGATCGCGCCGCTGGCGGCTGGGGGCACCAAGGTGGTCGCGGCGCCCTTGCCGCTGACGTCGTTCGAGGAAGACGTCGCCGCGCTCGACCGTACGCTTGAGCGGGTGGCAGGGCCGGTGGTCCTGGTCGGCCACGCCTATGCCGGCGCCGTGATCGCGGCGACGCGCAGCGACAAGGTCAAGGCCCTGGTCTATATCGCCGCCCTGGCGCCGGACGAGGGCGAGACCGTCGCCGACGTCTTCTACCGCACCAAGCCGCACCCCTTGGCGCCGAAGCTGGCGCCTGACGATCACGGGTTGATTTACCTGCCGGATGAAGCCTTTGCCGCGGCGTTCGCGCCGAATGCATCGGCCGAGGAGCAGGCGGTGCTGGCGGCGGTCCAGCGGCCGATCTCGCCGGCCTGCATCACCGTGGCGGTGAACCGGCCGCTGTGGAAGGGTCTGCCCAGCTGGTACCTGGTTGCGGAGCAGGATCGCATGATCGTCCAAGACAACCAGCTTTTCATGGCCCAGCGTATGAACGCCCGCATACGCTCGCGCCCCGTCGATCACACGCCGATCGTCACCGCGCCCTCGGCGGTCGTGGACATCATTCGCGAGGCGATCGGCGAAATCGCCGGGGCCTGAACGGGGCCGTCGCGCCCAGGCGCCAGACGGCAAAGCAGGGACTCCACCTAACCGCAACAACTCCGATCGGCAGGTTATTGCCGTTCGGGCATAACCACTCGAATCATATCAATCCAGTTAGATATCCGGAAAGGAAAGCATCATGACCGCCATCAACTACCGCATCGCCGATGTCGACGGGTTCAAGATCTTCTATCGCGAGGCAGGCACACGCGGCGCTCCGAAGCTGCTGCTGCTGCACGGCTTCCCCAGCGCGGGCCATATGTTCCGCGACCTCATCCCGCTGCTGGCCGACCGTTTCCACCTGATCGCCCCCGACCTGCCGGGCTTCGGCAATTCGGATTTGCCCGGCCGTGGCCTCACCTTCGACAAGATCGCGGAGACGATCGACCGTTTCACCGAGATTGTCGGCTTCGACCGCTATGCCGTCTATGTCTTCGATTACGGCGCCCCGACCGGTTTCCGTCTCGCGCTGAGGCATCCGGACCGGATCGCGGCGATCATTTCGCAGAACGGCAATGCCTATACTGAGGGATTGAGCGAGGGCTGGAACCCGATCCGGGCCTATTGGCAGGACGCGTCGCCGGCCAACCGTGCGGCGCTGCGCGATTTCCTGAAGCCCGAGACCACGATCTGGCAATATACGCACGGCGTTCCCGACCCGAGCGCGGTTTCGCCGGACGGCTACTCGCTCGACAATTTCTATCTCGCCCGGCCCGGCGCGGACGAAATCCAGCTCGACCTGTTCGGCGACTATAAGAGCAACGTCGCGCTCTACCCCGCCTTCCAGGACTATTTCCGCACCCACAAGCCGCCGTTCCTGGCGGTGTGGGGCAAGAACGACCCCTTCTTCCTGCCGGCGGGCGCGGAGGCGTTCAAGCGCGATATCCCGGACGCGGCCGTCCATTTCCTCGACACGGGGCACTTCGCGCTGGAGACCCATGCCACGGAGGTCGCGGCGGCGATCCGTGACTTCCTTCCCTGATCCCGCCGATCGGAGAGCCATCATGCGTGCCATCGTTCTTGAGAAATTCGGCGTCTATCTGACCTTCTTCGGCAGCTTCGTCTTCGGTACGCCGGGCTTCCCGCTGTCGGACGTACCGCTTGGGCGGATCGCCGCCGATGTCGCGGCCGGGCGGCTCGACGTCAAGCCGGCCCGGCTCTTCGGCTTCGACGATATCCGCGAGGCCCATCGCGTCATGGAGGCCGGCGAGGCCGGCGGCAAGATGGTCGTCGTCCACGGCTGATTGCCCCCTCGATCAGGAAGCAGTTGCCTTGCGCGCTTACTGGGCCCCGAACGCGAACTTCGCGTTGGCGTAGGAACTGTCCATATATTCCTGCATCTGGGAGACCTTATCCCCCTCGAACCAGCAGATGATCAGATAGGCGTTCTCATACTGCTCGCCCTTCTTGGTCTCGCCGCGGATGGTGATGCGGGAGATGACGGTGTCGCCGTCGACCCACTGGCCGGTATATTCACGGGTCGGGCCGCTGGCGAACAGGGCAGGGACCATGCCGCCCAGCATCTGGAAGCCGTTCGGCACCTCGCCGTTGAAGATCAGCAGCTTCGGGTTCGCCGTCGCGCGCTTCATCGCGCCGTCGACATCGCCCTTGTGCAGGATCTCCAGAAACTCCCGAACCAGCTGCTTCTTGTCCTCGGCGCTCATCAAATCCCTCCCAGTTATACTGTTTCTTAATCGAGCCCGCGCTGCCTTTCCAGCGCCTTGACGCTGGGATCGCGGCCGCGGAAGTCGCGATAGAGCGCCATCGGGTCGGCGGTATAGCCCGGCCCCAGCATCTTGTCGCGGAAACGCTGGCCGTTGGCGCGGGTCAGGCCGCCATTCTCCGTGAACCACTCGAAGGCGTCGTCGTCCAGGATCTCGCCCCAGGTATAGGAATAGTAATTGGCCTCATAGCCGTTGGCCCAGATATGCAGGAAATAGGGGCTGCGATAGCGCGGCGGGATCTCCGGCATGTCGACCTTGTTCCTGGCCAGCGCCGCCGCTTCGAACGTGTCGGGCACCTGTTTCGGCGCATCGGCCTTCAGGCTGTGCCATTCCTGGTCCAACAGCGATGCGCCGAGGATTTCCATCGTCGCATAGCCCTCGCCATAGGTGCGGGACGCCTTGATCTTGTCGACCAGCGCCTGCGGCATCGGCGCGCCGGTCTTATGGTGCCGGGCATAGCTGGCCAGCACCTTGGGGTCCAGCGCCCAGTGCTCGTTGAACTGCGACGGGAATTCGATCACGTCGGTCGGCAGGTTGAAGCCGTTCTCGGTCGGATACTGCCTGACCGAGAACATCGCGTGCAGCGCGTGGCCGAACTCATGGAACATGGTGGTCACGTCGTCGAAGCTGATCAGCGCCGGTTGGCCCTCCGCCGGCTTGGTGAAGTTGGCGACATTGACGATGATCGGCTTGACCCCCGTCAGCCCGCTCGGATTGTTGATGTAGTTGCACCAGGCGCCGCCCTGTTTGTTCGAGCGGGCGAAATAGTCGACGTAGAACAGGGTCAGCGACGTGCCGTCGGCATCGAAGACTTCGAAGACGCGGACATCGCTTTGATAGACCGGCAGATCATGCCGTTCCTTGAAGGTGATGCCGTAGAGTTCGTGCGCGGCGAAGAACACGCCGTCCTTCAGCACCCGGTCCAGCTCGAAATATTGCTTAACTTGCGCCTCGTCGACCGCGTATTTCGCCTTGCGAACCTGGTCGGCATAGAACTCCCAGTCATGGGCGGCCAGCTTGAAGCCGCCCTTCTGCTGGTCGATCAGCGCCTGGATTTCGGCGGCTTCCTGCCTGGCCTTTTCCGTGGTGGCCGGCACCAGGTCGGTCAGCAGCTTCTTCGCCGCCGCCGAGTTCTTCGCCATCTGGTCGGTCAGCGTGTAGTCGGCGAAATCGTCGAAGCCCAGCAGCTTTGCCTTCTGGGCCCGAAGCTGCGCCAGGGTCGCGATCAGGTCGCGCAGGTCGGTCGCACCGGGCGCGTCGCCGCGCATCTCAGACGCCTTCAGCAACCGCTCGCGCAACGCGCGGTTCTTGAGCGAGGCCAGGATCGGCTGCTGGGTGGTGTTGCGCAGCACGATCACGTATTTGCCGTCCAGCTTGCGCGCCTTGGCGGCATCGGCGGCGACCGCGATCTCGGCGTCGGTCAGCCCGTCCAGGTCGGCCTTGCTGTCGATGACGACGGCGTTGGCATCGGCCGCCGCCAGCAGCTTTTGCTGATACTGGGCCTGCAGCGAGGCGATCTGGCCGTTCAGGTCCTTGAGCTTGGCCTTGTCGGCCTCCGACAACTCGGCGCCGGCATGGACGAACCTGCGATAATAACGCAATGCCAGGAATTTCTGGTCGGGCGTGAGGCCGGACGTCTCGCGCGCGTCGTAGACCGCCTTCACCCGGGCGAACAGCTTTGGGTTCAAGAGGATGCTGTCGGCATGGGCCTGCAGCCGTGGCGCCTCCTCGTTATTGACCTTCTGCAGCACGTCGCTGCTGTTCGACTGCAGCACGTTCTGGAACAGCAGGTTGGCGTCGCCCAGCAGGCGGCCGGCCTTCTCCAGCGCCACGATCGTGTTGTCGAAGGTCGGCGCCGCCGGATTGTTGGCGACCGCCTCGCTGTCCGCGGTGTCCTCGACCATCCCGGCCTCGATCGCCGGCTGATAGTCGGTGTCCTTGATCTTGTCGAACCGCGGCGCCGCATAGGGCAAGGAGGAGGCGACGGCGAACGGGCTGCCGGCGGGCAGCGTGGCGGTGGTTTCGGCTTGGGCGGTCAGGGTCATGGGGCTGAATGAAAGCAGGAGGGAGGACGCGAGCAGCGCGGCCTTGAGGGTGGAAAGACGCATGAAAACCTCTGGAATTCGCCAGGTGCCGCCGGAAGGCGGCGATGGCGACCGGCTCGAAAGGCCGGTGGATCGATTGCCGCCGATATTGTCGCAAGCGGCGCGGTTGTCCAGCACGATTAAGGCGCAACCTGCGATCAAAATTGTCCAATTGCTTGAAATGCCCCGTTCTTCGAACATTTCGCATGGAGACATCGCAACCCACATCCGCCCGCGAATCCACTGCGCCGGCCAAGCGCCATCTCCAACGGATCCTCGGAGTCACGTTCGGCATCGCGGTCGGGATCGGCGGGATGGTCGGGTCCGGCATCATGCGGACGCCCTCCCTTATCGCCGCCACCGTGCCGGACGCGGCCTTCATCATCGCCTTGTGGGTGATCGGCGGCTTGCATGCCGCGCTGGGCGTCAATCTCCTGGCTGAGCTGGCCACGTCGGTTCCGAAGGCGGGTGGCCCCTATGTCTTTGCGCGCCGTGCTTTCGGCGATGCCATCGGCCTGCTCGTCGGGTGGTCGGACTGGATCTCCTTCATGGCCTCGACCGCCGCCGCCTCGGTGTCCTTCGCCGAATTCCTGTCCCTGCTGTGGCCCGCGGTGGCGATGCATAAAGCGGCGGTCGCGGTCGCTCTCCAGGCCACCTTGTACGGCGCGAATGCGGCCGGCCTTCGCGAAGGACGGGCGCTCCAGGAAACCACGTCGCTGATCAAGACCGTCATGCTGTTCGGCTTCTTCGTGGTCTCGGTCGCCATTGCCTGGATCATGCCGGGCGCCTCCCGGGCTCAGCCGCTCGGAGCGGTCGTTTCGGCGCCCGCGATCGGGGTCGCATCCGTAATCATCGCCTATCAGATGATCGTCGGCGCCTATTCCGGCTGGGCCGGCCCCGCCGTGTTTTCCGAGGAGAACAAGAATCCGGCGCGCAGCATACCGTTGGCTCTGGCTCTCGGCCTGCTGACCACCGCCATGCTTTATATCTGCGTCAATCTGGGACTATTGGCGGTCTTGGGCACGAACGGCCTAGCGCAAAGCGCGCTGCCGTTCACGCGGGTGCTGGGGACGATCGGCGGCCCGGCTCCCGGCGCGCTGTTCGCGATCGGCGCCATGATCGTCGTCGCGAGCTGCGCCAATGCGGCGATCATGAGCGGCGCGCGCGTTCTGTTCGCGCTTTCCCGCGACGGTCTGTTGCCGTCGGTGCTGCAGTCCGTGAACAAGGGTGGCAGTCCCGCGGTGGCTTTCGCCCTGGCGGCCGCGGTGTCGGTCGCGCTGGCGACGACGGGGTCTTTTGGGATCGTCTTCGGCCTTATCGGCGTTCTCCAGACCCTCATCGGCCTCATTGTCGACAGCGCGTTCTTTTCATTGCGCATGCGGGAGCCGGCGCTGGAGCGGCCATTTCGGGCGCGGCTCTATCCCTACCTGCCGGCCCTCCTGCTGACGATCGATTCGACCTTGCTGGTGCTGTTCGCGCGATCGGACAAAACAGGCGTCCTGTTCGCCTTTGGCCTGGCGGCGGCTTGCGTGCCGTTTGCCTGGATCGCCCGCAGGGCGCGTTTGCGGCCGTCTCCTGCCGGCACCTAGTCCTTCCGGCGCATGATGCTGATTGCTGCCCGTACGATGTAGCGGCCCAGTCATCCGCAAGGTCGGGCCAAATCACCACCCAATTTCTGGGTAGGCAACATCGACGACTGTGTTAATCTTTCCGGGGAACACTTGTTAACGACTTGATCTGAAACCGAGTCGGCAGGGCCGATGGGGAGGGGAAGACATGAATTGGTACCTGACCGTTCTTAAACGGTACACCGTGTTTTCGGGGCGGGCCGCCCGGACCGAGTTCTGGATGTTCACGCTGTTCAACGTCATTGTGTCGGTCGTCCTGACGGCCGTCGACATGGGGCTCGGATTGGGGGCGTTGCTGTCGAGCCTCTATTCGCTCGCGGTCCTGCTGCCGTCGCTGGGTGTTGCTATCCGCCGGCTTCACGACACCGGACGCAGCGGGTGGTGGCTGTTCATCGTGTTGATTCCGCTGATCGGTGTCATCGTCCTGTTGGTTTTTTACATCCAGGACAGTCAGGCCGGCGACAATCAACACGGCCCGAATCCCAAGGGCGCCCTGCCGGCCTGACCGCGTTTGGACCGGGCCGGCGCAGGTTCGCGCCCGGCCCGGCGGATTGCCCAAACCAAGCCACTCCCGGTATTACGCATGCTAAACTTGTCCGCGCGACGCGAGTCGCGCGGCTGGTGCGATTCGCCGCGTAAGAAGTATCGAGATCATGGCCGGACATTCCCAGTTCAAGAACATCATGCATCGCAAGGGCGGCCAGGACGCCAAGCGAGCAAAAATCTTCAACAAGCTGGCGCGCGAGATCACCGTCGCCGCCAAGATAGGCCTGCCCGACCCGGCGATGAACCCGCGCCTGCGCGCCGCGATTATCGCCGCCCGGCAGAAGAACATGCCGAAGGACCGGATCGATCGCGCGATCAAAAGCGGCGAGGGCGGCGATGCCGCCAATTATGAGGCGGTCCGCTATGAGGGTTACGGCCCCGGTGGCGTGGCGCTGATCGTCGAGGCGCTGACCGACAATCGCAACCGCACCGCGCCGGAAATCCGCACCGCCTTCGCCAAGGCCGGCGGGGCGCTGGGTGAGACGAACTCGGTCAGCTTCATGTTCCAGCGGCTGGGCGTCATCATCTATCCGCTCTCGGCCGGCTCGGCCGACGCGATGTTCGAGACCGCCGCCGAAGCCGGGGCCGACAATGTCGATACGGACGATACCGAGCATGAGGTCACGACCACGGTCGAGAATTTCAGCGCCGTCCGCGACGCGCTGGAGGAGAAGTTCGGCCCGGCCTCCAACTCGGCGCTCGAATGGCGTCCGCTCACCATGTCGACGCCGACGCCGGAGCAGGCCGAGAGCCTGTTCAAGCTGATCGACGTGCTCGAGGACAATGACGACGTGCAGAGCGTCGCCGCCAACGCCGAGCTGTCCGACGAGCTGGTGCAGCGGCTGTCCGGCTGATGCCTGTTGTGCGCATCCTCGGCATCGACCCCGGCCTCAACCGGACTGGCTGGGGTGTGATCGAATCCGAGGGCAACCGGCTGCGCCATGTTGCGCACGGCGTCGTGACCTCCCGCCCGGCCGATGCGCTGTCCGACCGCCTGTCCTCGCTCTATTCGGAGCTGGCGAAGATCATCGTCGCCTGGCAGCCGGACGAGGCGGCGGTGGAGGAGGTGTTCGTCAACAAGAACCCGGATTCGACCTTGAAGCTCGGCATGGCCCGCGGCGTCGCGCTGCTGGCCCCGGCGATGGCGGGGCTCCCGGTCGGTGAATATGCGGCCAATTTGATCAAGAAATCGATCGTCGGCACCGGCCATGCCGACAAGGCGCAGGTCGCGATGATGATCGGCATCCTGCTGCCCGGGGCGAATGCCAAGGCGGATGCGGCTGATGCGCTGGCGGTGGCGGTGTGCCATGCGCATCATCGCGAGGCGCCAGGGCTCGGCTTCGCCTCGCCGCCCCCTCACCCGGATCGCGTTCGCGATCCGACCCCTCCCCCGAGGGGCGAGGGCAAGAGTTCAAGACCTCGCCCCTCGGGGGAGAGGTCGGCGGCGCAGCCGCCGGGTGAGGGGGGC
>CAZNNJ010000057.1:0-14403 GCA_964574305.1 uncultured Rhodospirillales bacterium
CCCTTGCGGCCGAGGTTGCGGCGGAAGGGGTCAAGCGGGGGACCGCGGACATCAGGGTCGGGCCGCTGAGCTACAATGCCGGCGCCGAGGGCCGGCTGGCCAAGATCGTCGAGCGCGATCTGGCCGACGCAACCAATATGATCGCCCGCAACATCACCGTGCCAACCGTCCTGTCACACTATTTCGGCGCGGACATGAAGGCGCGCGGGCGGGGCGGGATCATCCTGGTCGGCGCCGTCGGCGGCTATGACGGCGGCCCGGGCATGGCGATGTATTCGGCCTCCAAGGCCTTCGACTATATCCTGGCCGAAGGCCTCTGGTACGAGCTCAAGCCCCACGGAGTCGATGTGCTGGGCCTGGTGCTGGGCGCGACCGACACACCGGCCCTGGCCCGCATCGGCATGCGGACCGACACACCCGGCTTCGTCGCCGCCGACCCGGCCGAAGTGGCGCAGGAGGGGCTCGACCATCTGGACCAGGGCCCAATCCTGCACACCGGCGGCACCGAGGCCACCGCGCAGCATCTGCGCGCCATGCCGCGCGCCGAAGCCGTCACCCTGATCGCTCAATCCTCGAAAGCAATGATGAAATCATGACCATCGATATCAACAGCCTTCTCGACCTTCACGGCAAGGTGGCGATCGTCACCGGCGCGGCCAGCGGCATGGGGCGCGAAACCGCCCGCTATTTCGCCGCGGCCGGCGCCAGCGTCGTCTGCGCCGATTGGAACGGCCCCGGCGCGGAGGCCATCGCCGCCGAGCTGAGCGGCCAATCGATCCCGGTTACGGTCGACGTCTCCGACGAGGCATCGGTGATCGCCATGATGGCGCGGGTGAAGGAAAGCTTCGGCCGGCTGGACATACTGGTCAACAACGCGGCCCTGCAAAACCGGGCGCTGCTGACAGAGACCAGCGTCGAGTATTGGGACAAGATCCAGGCGGTCAATCTGCGCGGCCCGTTCCTGTGCCTGCGCGAAGCGGCCAAGCTGATGGGCAGCGGCGGGGCTGTCGTCAATATATCGTCCACCGGCGCCATCCATCCGATGATGCCGGGCCTCGCCGCCTATGGCGCCAGCAAGGGCGGGGTCAGCCAGCTGACCCGCAACGCCGCGCTGGAACTGGCCCCGGCCGGCATCCGGGTCAATGCGGTGCTGCCCGGCGGGGTGATGACCGAGGGCGGGGCGGCTGCCACCGGCACCGTGCCGTCGGGGCGCGCCATCACCATGCCGCCGCTCGGCCGGATCGGCATGCCGGGGGATATCGCCGCGCTGGTGCTGTTCCTGGTCGGCCCCGCCGCCGGCTATATCACCGGCCAGAGCTTTGTCGCCGACGGCGGCTATCTGCTGGGGTGACGCGCATGAAATTCACCCTGTCGATCGCCTTCTGCGACGCCTCGCACTACGTGCCGATGGCCCGTGCCGCCGATGAAGCCGGCTGGGAATCGATCTCTGTGCTGGAAGGGCTGTTCTATTACGCCGACGCGGCCTACGCCTATCCGGTGGCCGAGACCGGCGCACCCTATTGGCAGCCGACCACGCCCTATATCGACCCGTTCACCGCCGTCGCGGCGATGGCCGCGGTGACCGAGCGGGTGCGATTCTATACCAACGTCGTCAAGCTGCCGCTGCGACACCCGCTGATGGTGGCCAAGACGGTGACCTCGCTCGCGGCGCTCTCAGAAGGCCGCTTCGCGCTGGGCGTGGGCCTCAGCTCCTGGCCGCAGGATTATCAGGTGCTGGGCGAGGACTGGGAGCATCGCGGCGCGCGCTCGGCGGAGATGGTCGAGATCATCCGCGGCATCGCCAAGGCCGGCGGATTCGCCTTCAAGGGCGGATTTCACGACGGGCCTGCGATGGGGTTGGCCCCGGTGCCGGCCGAACCGATCCCGGTCTATTTCGGCGGCCAGGCCGAGGCGGTGCTGCGCCGGGCGGCGCTGATCGGCGACGGCTATATCGGGACGGAAAACGCCGACTGCACCCTGGACGACCTGCCGGCGCTGCTCGGCCGGCTCAAGTTCTATCTGAAGGCAGCCGGCCGCGACGGCGCGTCCTTCGAGTTCAAATACGTGCCCGGGTCGGTCGGCGTCGACATGCTGAAGCGGCTCCGCGATCTCGGCATCACCGATGCGGTCGTCTGGCCATGGTATTACTATCCCGGCGATCCGAACGATTTGGACCATAAGATCAGCTCCATCCGGCGCTTTGCCGAGGAGATCGCGCCGCAATTCGCTGAGTAGGGGAGGAACGATGAGCAACAAGGAAACCGCGCTTCGGTTCATGGAATCGATGGGCAGCGGGAACATGGACCTGTCGCTGACGACCGACGATATCCAATGGTGGGTGCCGGGACGGGGCCTGATGAGCAAGGCGGCGTTCTTCGAACTCGCCGGCGGCTTCATGGGCCTGCTCAAGGGGCCCATCTCCATGACCGTCAAGGGCGTCACCGCCGAAGGCGATCGCGTGGCGATCGAGGCGGAATCCTACGCCGAGCTCAATAACGGGA
This sequence comes from uncultured Rhodospirillales bacterium, assembly GCA_964574305.1. GTDB lineage: Bacteria > Pseudomonadota > Alphaproteobacteria > BOG-932 > Roseiterribacteraceae > BOG-932. The sequence continues at coordinate 2,502 of CAZNNJ010000057.1, forward strand.
AGATCTACAACAACACCTATCACTTCCTGTTCGTCTTCCGCGACGGCAAGATTTGCCTGTCCAAGGAATATAACGACTCCGCCCACGCCAACTGGGCGCTGTCGCCTTAGGCCTGCGCCGGCCGGGTACCGAACATCCGCTCATACCGGTCGGCATAGCGCTCCCAGACCTCGGGATTGACCAGGGACCTGGGCGGGCCGCCGTTCAGGATCGACGCCCATTGGCGCACCGCGGACCGCGCCATCGACTGGTTCGCCTCCACCGTCAGGCCGGCATTGTGCGGCGTGGCGACGACGTTATCCAAGGTCAGCAGCGGGTGGCGGTGGTTGGGCGGCTCATCCAGGAATACGTCGAGCCCGGCGCCGGCGATGCGGCGGTCCTTCAGGGCCTCGAACAGATCGCTCTCATTGTGGACGCCGCCGCGCGCCGTCGTGACGAAATAGGCGGTCGGCTTCATGCATGCGAACTGGTCGCGGCCGAGCATGCCGACGGTCTCGTCGCTCAAAGGGCAGTTCAGCGAGACGAAATCGGAGTCCCGCAGCAGCGCCTCCAGCGGGACCTTGCGGCCGCCCCGCTGCCGAACGGCGTCCTCGGATTGCTGCGGGTCATAGGCCAGCACGGTCATGTCGAAGGCTCGGCACAGCTTGGCCAGGCAGGCGCCGATATTGCCGAAGCCGATGATGCCCACCGTCTTGCCGTGCAGCTCATTGCCGGTGAACAGGAACCGGTCGAGCCGCCCGGGCCGCCGCAGCGCCCTGTCGGCGATGACGATCTTCTTGGCGAGCGCCAGCATCAGCCCCAGCGCATGCTCGGCCACCGCCGGACTATTGGCGCCGGCCTGGTTGACCACCATGACGCCAGCTTCCGTGCAGGCCTCCACATCGACGATGTCGTACCCCACGCCCGGCGTGCTGATCACCAGCAGGTTCGGGCAAGCGGCCAGCAGCTCGCGCGAGCCGAACCAGGGTTCGCGCAATTCGGCGCCCGGCCTGATCTGATAGCCGTGCGCCTCGGCCATCGCCCGCCAATTCTCCGCCTCCTGGGCGTCGTAGCTCAGCCGGACGGTCTCGATCCCGGGAATCTCGGCGATCAGCGTTTCGGCCAAGGGGTCGATCCATTTCTCGAAGAAGACCAGCTTCTTGGTTTGTAAGGTCATCGTCAGTCCCGCCTTTCTCCCGCGTCATTCCCGCGAAGGCGGGAATCCAGGCTAGAGCCGCGTCGGCGGCGACATGAGTCTAGTACGCGCGGACGCGCGTAAGTCTGGATTCCCGCCTTCGCGGGAATGACGGTCAGAGGGGTGCGGCTAGGAACGAGCATCAGAACCCGTAGAGCCGCGCCGGATTGTCGACCAGGATCCTCCGCCGCGTGCCGGCGTCCGGCGCCCAAACCCCCAGCAGATTCAGCATCTCGGCATGGCCGACGGCCAGGAACGGCCTGATCGCGTACGGATCGCGCCCAGCCACGCGCGTGCCGTCCGGATGCGGCCAGTTGCTGCCCCAGACGACCCGGTCGGGATTGGCCGCGATCACGGCCCGGGCGAACGGGACGACATCCGGGAAGTCCGGCGCCCGGTCCGAGCGGAGATAGGCGCCCGACGCCTTCACATAGGTGTTCCCGGCCGCGAGCAGCGCCAGCACCGCGCCGAAGCCGGGCTGATCAAGGCCCTGCCCCGCCGTGATCCCGCCCAGATGGTCCAGCACGACCGGCACCGGGAGATCGGCCAGCACACCCGCCAGCCGGGCAACCATGTCGGCCAGGCAGAAGAGCTGGATATGCCAGCCCAGCCGCGCGACGCGCCCCGCAGTCTCGCGGAGCCGCCGCGCCGAACGGCCTGGATCGTGCTCCCGGTCCATCTCCAGATTGACACGGACGCCGCGTACGCCCCGCCGGTGCATGTCGTCCAGTGCGGCGTCGGAAATCCCGTCATCGATCACCACGACGCCGCGCGCCCGGGAACCGAGCTGGTCGATGCCGTCGAGCAGCGCCGCGTTGTCGGTGCCGTAAATGCTGGGCTGAATGACGACCACGCGGTCGAGGCCGAGCCCGGTCAGATAGGCATCCAGGTCGGCCACCGGCGCGGGCGGCGGCGTGTAGACGCGCCTCGGCGCGAAAGGATAGCGGGCAGCGTCCGGAAAGACATGGACGTGGCAGTCGCACGCCCCCGGCGGAACCGCGAAACCGACCTCGCTCATCGGCTGGCGTTGGCGAGGAAATCGTCCAGCACCGAATCGAAGCTCGGCTCGGCGACGATGCCGGCCGCGATGGCGCGGGCCGAGGTAATGCGCGTCGGCATCTGGGTCAGCAGGGCGGCAGTTTGCCGGTCCAGCTTCCAATCGATAAGTTCACGCGCCTGCGGCCCGACCCGGCGCTCCACCGCCGCGACCATCTCATCCAGGGTCACGGTCAGCGCCGGCATATTGACGGTGCGAACCGGCCCCAGCGCCTCGCTGGGCAGCTCGAACAGGGTGCAGAAGGCCTTGGCGACGGAGCCGACCGAGCTGACCGGCATCGGCCAGGCCGGGTCGAACGGGCAGACGGCGGGGCGGCCCAGCAGCGGCTCGCGCACCACGGCGGAGATATGCTCGGACAGGGTCAGCGTGTCGTTGCTGCCCCTGAGCAGCACGACGGCGAGCCGCATGGCGCGGCCGTCGATGAAGCCGCGGCGCGTGTAATCGTCGATCAGCAGCTCGGCGATGGCCTTCTGCACGCCGTAGCTATTCCGCGGCCGCTGGGCCAGCTCGTCGGTCACGATCTCCGGCAGTTCGCCGCTGAACACGGCCATCGAACTGGAGAAGATGAAGCGGATACCGCCCTGCCGCCGGCAGGTCTCGAGCAAATCCATGAAACCGTGGATGTTGATATGGACGCCGTTATCGAATTCCCGCTCGGCCCCGGCGGTCAGCATCGCGGCGAAATGGAAGATCGCGTCCAGCCGGTCGCGGAACAGGTCGGCGCGCACGGCGGCGTCACTGACATCGCCGACGATGGTGCGGGTTGGAATGGAGCCGCCTTTGAGCGCGGTCGGGAAGGCCTGGTCGAGCAGGACCAGCTCGGTGATCTGGCGCCCCTCCAGGCTTCCGCGCGCCTGAAGCTCGGCGACCAGCCGGCGCCCGATGAAGCCGCCGGCCCCGGTGACAGCAATGCGCATGGAGGGTCCTTAGGCGGCTTGAGGCGTCGGTTCGTCCCGCACCTGGAGCGGCACGGCGCGGGGCGAGGCCTTGAAAGACGGGCGCGGATTGTCGGGCACGGTCATGACGTTGGAGACCGCGTTATAGACGAAATAGAGATGCTCGATAATCAGGGTCAGAGTAAGTTTAGCAGCTTTTTGTGGTCAGAAATCTACTGGACCCCGATTGCATTCACTTATCCGAAGGTTGGCGGACTGCAGCCGGATTTTAGTAGGCTGTCATCGAAATTCCTGGTAGTCAGAATGGGGCCGCCAATCAGAACGGGCCCGGCGCATCCGGCGAGCGCCACGAGGCGGAGGACGAGTTCGGCCTCTACGCGCTGGCGCTCCTCGACGCCTTCGACAAGGACGTCGCCGCCGCGCCGGAAATCCAGGCGGAGGTCAAGCGCCAATCCCCCGCCGTCGTCCTGACGACGATCGCCGCTTCGATCCCCCACCCCAATCTGGACCGACGGATCGCCGGCATTCATATGGGCCAGCTATGGGATGGCCTGGCGCCACGCAATGCCACGAAGCCCGCGGCGCTCGCACCACCCGATTGGGACGCGGTGCGGCGGGAGCGCTGGAACGACGAGGATCACCGCAAGGCCCGCGCGGAACGGGCGGCGCGCCGACGATGATGGCGCCGCGCGATTCCGAATTGCGGCGATGCGAATTAGGGTGGCAGTCTATTCACGGGCTTCGCCCTGCTGACCCCTGCCTGGATTTAGCAGCCGATCCCCTGATGTCGCCATAACTACAAAAAAGGGGGGAGCATGGACGAGACACAGCGCAATAAAGACGTGGCGCGGCGGTTTGTGGAAGGAATGGGCGGCGACTTCGCCCGCGCCATCGACGAGGCGATGGCCGAGGATTGCCGGATCGTCACCCAGGGCACGACGGCGATCTCTGGCGCGCGCGGCAAGGCCGAGGCGCTGGCGGCGGCGGGGCTGGTCGTCCAGCTTTTCCCCGGAGGTCTGCCGACGGTCATCCATTCGATGATCGCCGAGGGTGACCGCGTGGCGGTGCAGGCAGAATCCTTCGCCACCCATGTGTCGGGCAAGCCCTATAACAACAAATACGCGTTCATGATGCGCTTCCGCGACGGCAAGCTGATCGAGATGACCGAATATCTGGATACAGAGCTGGCCGGCAAGTTCTTCGGCGGGTCGGCCAGTGTTTAAGGGAATCGGGCGATGCCGCTGAAAATCATCGGCGCCGGCTTCGGGCGCACAGGCACCACCTCACTCTACATGGCGCTCACTCAGCTCGGCTTTCCCTGCTATCACATGTTCGAGCTGGTCCAGAACAAGGCGAACAGGCCGCATCTCGATTTCTGGAGCAAGGTCGCCAACGCGCCGGCCGGAACGCAGCACGACTGGGGGACGGTGTTTGCAAACTATACGGAGGCCGGGGACAACCCCGCCTGCTGGGTGTGGAAGGAGCTGCTGGCGGCCAACCCGGACGCGAAGGTCATCCTGTCGCTGCATCCCAAGGGGCCGGAAGCCTGGTACCAGAGCGCCATCGAGACGATCTATGCCACCGAACGCATGTGGCAGTTCAAGGTGCTGAAGATTGCCGTGCCCCCATTCCGCAAATTCGGGGACATGCTGACCAAGCTGATCTGGCAGCGCTCCCACCAGGGCACGATGGCGGACCGGGCCAAGGCTATCGAATTCTATCGGCGGCATACCGAGCGCGTGAAGTCGGCCGTGCCGGCCGACAAGCTGCTGATCTTCTCCGCCGATCAGGGCTGGGAGCCGTTGTGCGGGTTCCTGGGCGTGCCGCTGCCCGCGGGCGCGTTCCCGGAGGCGAACGACCGCGCCTTTTTCAAGAAGAACCTCGCCGGCATGGCCATGGCGGCCTATGGCATCCTTGCCGTCGGCGCTCTACTCTTGGGTGGGGCGCTCTATGAGGCCGCCCGGCTGGCGGGGTGGGTTTAGGACTTCACTCCCAGTGTCCAACCGGGTGCCACATCCGCAATGACGGGTCATTGGGAAAGGGAGCGAAGCTCCACCAGCTCATAAAGCGGGTTCGGCTGGCCGTCGAAGCCGATATAGGCGAAGCGCCTGGCCGGGCTGGTGCCCTCGCGGAATTCGCCGCTGGCGACGATCTGGCCGCCCAGCGAGAGCGCCTGGTCGCGGTATTCCGACAGGTCGGCGAGGTAAAGGGCGAGGTGGTTGATGCCATCGCCGTGCGCCTCGACGAAATCGCCGGACGGGTGATCGCCGCTCAGCGCCTGGATGAATTCGTGGTCCATGCCGTTGATGGTCGTCAGCGCCACGTCGAGCCGGCAGACGGCGGGGCGGCCGCGATAATGGTAGGCGCAGTCGGCGTCCATGGTGGTTTGGAAGCGCCAGAATTCGTGAGCGGTCCCGTTCACCGCTTGGAAACGGCGCAGGGTCTCGTCCAGGTTTTTGACGGCATAACCGATTTGCTTGACCGCCGCCGCGAAGCTCAGCATCCCCACCTCCCCCGAACCTTTCACACGGTTCTAGTCGATCGGGCGCCAGACCACCAAGGCCGGATCGCCAGTGAATTCGGCCCGCACCCGCATGCCGATCTCGGGCTCCGTTTGAGTATCCGCCAGCCGGCCGATCAGGCGGATGTCGTCCTGCTCGTCCAGCCGCACTTCCACGGTGACGTAAGGCACGTCGTTTTCGAAGCTGCGGATGAAGACCTGATGCGTGCGGATCCAGCTGACCACCGTGCCCAGACCGCTCGCTTTCACCCATTCGGCGGCGAAGGACCGGCAGCGGTCGCAGATCGCCCGCGCCGGCCAGCGCCAGGCGCCGCAATCCGAGCAGCGCTGAAGACGCAGCTCACCAGCCGCCACGCCATCCCAATACGGCGCGGAATCGCGGTCCGGCGTCGGGAGTGGCTTGCCGGTCATGCGCCGCGCCTCAGCAGCAGCGCGCTGGTCACCCCGCCGACATATCCGGGCGCGCCGGTCGAGAGCGCGATCTGGGCGCCCGGCACTTGCCGCGCCCCAGCCTCGCCGCGCAGCTGGCCGACCGCCTCGGCGATATGGTTCCAGCCATGGACATAACCCTCGGACAGAAAGCCGCCATGGGTATTGACCGGCAGAGCCCCGCCTGGGGCGGTGGCGCCCGACAGCACGAATTCGCCCCCCTCCCCCTTGGCGCAGAAGCCGTAATCCTCGAGCTGCAGCGGCACGGCAACGGTGAAGCAGTCATAGAGCATGGCGACATCGACATCGGCCGGCGTCAGCGCCGCGCTCCGGAACAGGCGCGGCGCCATCCGCGCGGCGGACGAGGTGCCGGGCGCCGGCTGCCGGTTGGAGAACAGCATCTGCCCGCCGCCCCAGGCAGCGGCGCGAATCAGCACCGGCGGCTTGCGCAGGCTCCGCGCCGCCTCGGCCCGGCAGATCAGCACGGCGATGGCGGCATCGGTCTCCAGGCAGCAATCGAGCAGCCGGAACGGCTCCGCCACCCAGCGGGAGGCGAGGTAGTCCTCATAGGTGAAAGGCTCGCGCATCATCGCCCGGTCGTTCAACACGGCGTAATTGCGCTGGGTGATCGCGACCGCGCCCAGATGGCGTTCTGTCACGCCATAGCGGTGCATATAGGCCTGGGCGACCATGGCATATTGCTGCGGCGGGGCGACATAGCCGTAGGGGGCCTGGTACTGGGTCTCGATCGCTTCGACCGGTGCGCGGCCCGTGCCGCCCATGCGGAATTCGGACCGCGAGTTGATCGCGCGATAGCAGACGACATAGTCGGCGACACAAGAGGCCACCGCTAGCGCCGCCTGCCCGACCACCGAATGCGAGGACCCGCCGCCGCCGAAATGGTCGGTGAACCAGGTGGGATCGGTGACGCCCAGTGCCTGGGCCACCACCGCCGCGGGCACCGAATCCCCGACCCGGTGGGTCCCGACACCGTCGACCAGATCGGGATCGAGCCCGGCATCGTCCAATGCCGCCATGATCGCGCGCAGCGCCAGGGTCAGCGTGCTGACGCCCGAATTCCTGGAGAATTCCGTATAGCCGATGCCGGCGATCGCGGCCTTGTCGACAAGATCGAACGCCATCGAAATCCTTGCCTGCTCCCTCAACGCGAGTATCATCTGGCCTTGCAGACCGAGCAAGCGATAGTTTGGTTTTCCGGGGAAGGGCCTGATGGCGCTGGATATGGTCGACAAGGGCGCGATGTTTGCCGGCGTCAGGGTCGTGGAGCTGGCCCAGTATGTGATGGTGCCGTCCTGCGGCGCGATGCTGGCCGATTTCGGGGCCGAGGTCATCAAGATCGAGACGCCCGGCGCCGGCGACCCCTATCGCAGCCTGGTCGTCGATGTCCGCGCCGTGGGCAAACCCAATTACAGCCTGGAGCAGAACAATCGCGGCAAGAAGAGCATCGCGCTGGACCTCAAGTCGCGCGAGGGGTTGGGCCTGTTTTACAGGCTAATCGCCACTGCCGACGTCTTCCTGACCAGCCTGCGCCCCGGCGCGCTGAAACGTATGGGGCTGGGTGTCGAAGCACTGCGCGAACATAATCCCAAACTGATCTATGCCCGCGCCAACGGGCTCGGTTTTCGCGGGCCGGAGGCCGACAAGCCCGGCTTCGACGCTAGCGCGTTCTGGGCGCGCGGCGGGTTCGGCCATCTGCTGACGCCCAAGGGGGGAGAGTTCGTGCGCCAGCCCAGGGCGCTGGGCGACCATTCGGCGGCGATGAACCTGGCCTTCGGCGTCGCCGGCGCCCTGTTCCGCCGGGCGATGACGGGGGAGCCGTCGCTGATCGAAACCTCCCTGCTCGCCACCGCGGCCTGGATGCTGTCGAACGACCTCGTCGCCTCGCAGGAGGAGGATTACGGCGACGACGTGCTGCAGCGGGCGGTCGAGCGCAATCCGCTGGTCGGCCTCTACCGCACGCGGGACAATCGCTGGATCCAGCTCGTCTTCCTGGAGGCCGAGCGCTATTGGGCCGGCCTGTGCCGGACCTTGGGCCGGCCGGAGCTGGCGACCGACCCGCGCTATGAAACCGCCAAAGCGCGGGCCGAGAACGGCAGGGCGCTGATCGCCCTTCTGTCCGACATCTTCGCCGGGCGCGACTGGGCCGAGTGGCAGCCCGCCTTCGCCACGTTCGACGCGCCGTGGGAACTGATCCGCACTATCCGCGACGTCTTCACCGACCCGCAGACCATGGCGAACGGCCATATCTTCGCGCTGGAGACGGCGGGCGGCACGGTGAAGCTGGTGGCCTCGCCGCTGACGGTGGATGGCGCGGCGGGCACAGGCGCCAGCCGGGCACCGGACTGCGGGCAAGATACCGATGCGCTGCTCGTCGAATGCGGCGTGGCGGCGGGGGATATCGCAGCGCTCAAGCAGCAGGGAGTGGTGGCATGATCATGGATTGCCGGGTCATCTCAGCGGACAACCATATCAACGAGCCGCCATGGGTGTTCGACCGCGTGCCGAAGGCGCTGAAGGACCGCGCGCCCAAAATGATGCGCGGCGCCGACGGCGGCGACGGCTGGAGCTTCGACGGGCAGCCACCGAAGCGCACCTTCGGCATCGAGGCGATGGCCGGCTATGAAAAGAAGGATTTCCGCCTGTCCGGCATGCGCTTCGACGAATTGCGCCCCGGCAATTATGACGGCGCGGCGCATCTGAAGGACATGGACATCGATGGGGTCTACGGCTCGGTCACCTACCCGGCCCACGTGATCTTCACCTACATCTTCCCGGACCGGGAATTGGCCCTGGCCTGCCTGCGCTCCTACAACGACTGGATCATCGAGGATTTCCAATCGGCCGATCCGAAGCGGCTGATCGCGCTGCCGCTGCTGCCGACCGAGGACGGGATGGAGAGTTGCCTGGCCGAGTTCGAGCGGGTGCTGAAAAAGGGCGCCAAGGCGATGTTCATCCCCGGCATGCCGACCCGGCCCTATAACGACCCCTATTACGAGCCGTTGTGGCAGGCGGCGTCGGACGCCGGCATCGCGCTCACCTTCCATCGCACCTTCGGCGGCCGGCCTGACAAGACCGACTGGGACGAGCTGGTCGACCAGAAGGTCAGCGTCGGCGGTATCGTCGTCCGCTATTTCTCGGGCGTCAGGCCGCTGACCTACATGATCTTCGCCGGCATCTTCGACCGGTTCCCGGGCCTCAAGATCGTCGCGGGCGAGGTCGATGCCGGCTGGGTGCCGTTCTGGGTCCAGACCATGGACAATCAGTGGGAGGCGCAGCAGGCCTGGTTCCCGCAGAAGCTGGAGCACAAGCCGTCGGACTTCGTCGGCCGGAACGTCTTCACCACCGCGATCGACGACATCGTCGGCTACGACCTGATCGCGACCGGCAAATACCCCTATCTCGCCAATGCGACGATGTTCTCCTCCGACTATCCGCACAGCGCGACGATCTGGCCCAACTCGGCCAAGGTCGCGGCCGAAGTCACCAGATCGATGACGCCGGAGGACCGGCGCAAGGTGCTGGAGGGCAATGCGGTGCGGGTCTTCGGCTTCGGTGCGGGTTGATCCGAAATGAAGATTTTAACGCGGAGGGCGCGGAGGACCGCGGAGGGCGCTGAGAAAGAGTTAAATCGGACCTCGGCGCACTCAGCGGTCCTCCGCGTTCTCTGCGTTAAATCTTGTCCTTTCAGACCGACCCGCTACCATCGCCTCGTACTCAGCGGCCCGCCTTGATTCGAAAGCCTGATTTGGACGCCAGACAGAAAGCCGCAACCGGACCGCAACGCCGCGCCAAGGCGCCCGCGTCGGCGGAGAAATCCAGCCCGCGCCGCGAGGAGATATTGCGCGTGGCGGCAGCCCTGTTCGCCGAGCGCGGCTATGAGGAAACCACCATCCGCCAGATCGGCGATGCGGCCGGCATCCTGTCGGGCAGCCTCTATCATCACTTCCAGACCAAGGAAGAGATGCTGCATGAACTGCTGAAAGGCTTCACGCGCATGGTCGGCGAATATCAGGCGATCGTCGACCAGGGGCTGCCAGCAAAGGACACGGTGCGGGCGATGATCGAGCTCGGCCTCAGAACCACCGTCACCAACCCCAACATCGTCGCCATCACGGTGCATGAGCGCAAATACCTCGCCCGCCATCCGAGCTTCGCCTATCTCGAAACCGTGTGGCACGATATCAGCCGGGTCTGGCATGGCGTGCTGGAGCGCGGCGTCGCCGAGGGTGCGATCCGCGGCGATGTCGACCTGCACCTTATGCTGCGCCTGATCAACGACCTCGTCTCCTCCGCAGTCGACTGGTACCGCCCGGGCGGCCGCTATTCGATCGAGAAGATCATCGACACGCAGACGGCGATCATCTTCGGCGGGATTGCGCGGTAGGCGCCAGCGAACTGCTAGAGCGATATGAGTTTAGGTTCGCTCACCTGCACGTCATTGCGAGGAGCACAGCGACGAAGCAATCCAGGGCCGTTAGCCCGATACCGATCGGTAAGGCCCTGGATTGCTTCGCTGCGCTCGCAATGACGGCGAAGGGCTATAGGATTTGAGGCAATCCCATACCGTTGGGGTGGACGGCCCCGCGGCATCGTGTGCCAAGGTTCGCTGTCAAAGCTGAACAGGGGGCCGTTCTACGCAAACGCCCAGGCTCCATGCGGCTCGTCATCGGCACGTGACGGAAACGACCTGGATCGGCGCAGGCGCGGCTGGCGGCTGCGTGCCCGATTGGCAGTAAAGAGCCTGGCCCGTTTAGTCACGACAGTCTGGGCAAGACGAACAGCCTCAGACAACACGAACTTCAATCGCGCCACCGCGCCCAGCAGCGCCATGATGACGACCGCGTCGAGATAGGCCGACAAGTCGCCGATCCCGATCATGGCGACGATCTCGGGCGCCGACATCGCCCAGCCGACGAGACAGGCAAGGACGATCAGCCCGACGATGAGTTTCAGCGGCGTCAGCTTGCTGAGCGCAATGGCCGGCGCTTCGATCAGCCAGTGACGCAAGGTCCTGGCGATCGGGATATTCGGGGCGACGGCCATGATGACGAGAGCAAGAATGAGCATTTCGGCTATGAGGAACATGTTGGTCGTTGTCCCTGAAATCGGAGTGCATCGGAAGTCCGCCGCGCCTAGCCTGAGTGTCTCGGCGGGCTCGGTCAACCGCCGCGATCAAATCCAGTCAGCGCCCCGCTTGACTTAAGCCGTTTCCCCTCTATTCTGCACCCAAGCGCTTGCTTGGTTTTTGTCGGCGAACAAGCCAAGGAAATGCCGGAGAGGGAACGCGATGGCTCAGCGGAATTTCGGCATCTTCTTCGAGGTCTCGGTGCGCGGCCGCACCGCCGCGGTGGAGCGCGAGATGTTCCACAACGTGCTGAAGCAGATCGACCGGGCCGATGAGCTGGGCTTCGGCTCGTGCTGGTTCGTCGAGCATCATTTCACCCGCGGCTTCTCCCATTCCTCCGCCCCCGACCTGATGCTGGCCGCCGCCGCGCGGACGACAAAGAACATCAAGCTGGGGCTGGGCGTGGTGCTGCTGCCGTTCCTCTCCCCGATCCGGGTGGCGGAGCGGGTGGCGACCCTAGACGTGATCAGCAACGGCCGCGTGCTGTTCGGCACCGGCCGGGGAGCCTCGCCGCTGGAATATCAGGCCTTCCAGCGGCCGTTCGAGCAGAGCCGGCAGATATGGGAAGAGCATCTCGACGCCGTTCTGGAAATCTTCAGCGCCGACGGCGCCGAGGGTACGCCCGAGGGACCGTATTACAAGGTGCCCGGCGTTCCGGTTCTGCCGCGGGGGGGTCCAA
>CAZNNJ010000058.1:0-5175 GCA_964574305.1 uncultured Rhodospirillales bacterium
CCAAGGCCGGCAAGCGGCCGGACGTAGCGGGGCCAAGGGGCTCCAAAGGCCGCGGCATGGGCGTGCCGCATCGCCAGCCGCGCCGCCAAATCACCGACCGCGACACCGCGAGCCAACGCCTGCTCAAGCACCGCGCTGGCCGCGCCGGTCCCGGCGATGCCGGCCTGGCCGACCGGGCGGTATTGGGAATCGATCAGCGCCTGCGCCTTGGCCGACCAGGGCATCAGCTCTGCGTCCAGGCACAGCCAGTCGGTTTCCAGCCGGCCCCACAGGTCGATGGCGTCGGCTGCCTGACGGACACGCGCGACCAGCCCGTCCTCCAGCGCCGTGTCGGAGAAGAAGGGGCGGCCGGTGCGGGTATAGACCGTGCCGGCCTTGCCATCCTCGACGCCGAAGCGGGCGCGCGCGGCATCGGCGTCGCGCGCCAGCACGAGGACCGCGCGGCTGCCCATGTGCTTCTCCTCGACCACCACCTTGGCGACGCCGGCGCGGGCATAATAGCCGAACGCCTCCGCCGGATGCTCCAGCAGGCCGGGCAGGGTGGAGGTTTCGGGCGGCGACATGGTGGGCGGCAGATAGACCAGCCAGCGCGGATCGACGGCGAAGCGGCTCATCACCTCCAGCGCCGCCGCCGCGTTCTCCGGCTCGACCCGCACCGAGCCGGTGAGGCGCGTGATCAGCGTGCGCTTGCCCTGGACATCCTCGATATCCAGCATCGCGTCGGCGGCCTGTTGTCCGCTCGGCCCCTCGGCGACGCCGAGCGGGCGCGCCGGTTCCATATAGACCTGGGCGGCGGGCACATCGACCAGCTCGCGCTCGGGATAGCGCAGCGCGGTCAACTTGCCGCCGAAGACGCAGCCCGTGTCGACGCAGATCGTGCCGTTGATCCACTCCGCCACCGGGCTCGGGGTGTGACCATAGACCACCGTCGCCCGGCCGCGATAATCCGCCGCCCAGTTGAGCCGCACCGGCAGGCCGAATTCGTCGATCTCCCCCGTGCTTTCGCCATAGAGCGCGAAGCCGCGCACCGCGCCCGAGCCACGGCCCTGCATCTCCTCCTTCATGCCGGCATGGGCGACGACCAGCTTGCCGTCGTCCAGCCACAGATGGCTGACCAGCCCGTCGAGAAAGGTCTTGGCCCTTTCCTGGAACGGAATCCGTTCGGCCTCGGGCATGGCATCGAGCTGCTCCAGCGTCTGGGCGAGCCCGTGGGCGACCCTCACGTCGCGGCCCGACAGCTTCTTGACCAGCTTCATGTCATGGTTGCCCGGCACCGCCATCGCGCTGCCGACCGCGACCATGTTCATCGCCAGACGCAGCACGCCGGGCGAATCCGGCCCACGATCGACCAGATCGCCGACAAACACCGCCCGCCGCCCCTCGGGATGCGCGGGCGCACTGCCATCTGTTTTTACATAGCCGAGCTTGGTCAGCAGCGCGTTCAGCTCGTCGATGCAGCCATGGACGTCGCCGATGATGTCGAACGGCCCGTGCTCTCCGCGCCGGTCGCACCACAGCGGCTCGCGCACCAGCGTGGCCTCGTCGACAGCCTGCTCCGAGCGCAAAACATGGATGCCGCGGAAGCCTTCGCGTTCCATGCCGCGCAGCGACTTGCGCAGGCGCTGGACATGGTCGTGCACCACCTTGCCGTGAATGTCGCGGTTCGTGCGCGCCTTGTTGCGCGCCTGGCACACTTCCTCCGGCAGGTCGAAGACGATGGCGGTCGGCAGGGCGTGATAGCGCCGCGCAAGGTCGACCAGATGCTTGCGGTCCTCCGGCCGGACATTGGTCGCGTCGATCACGGCCAGCCGGCGGCGCGCCAGGCGCTTAGCGGCGATGGCATGGACCAGCTCGAACGCCTCCGGCGTCGCGCTCTGGTCGTTTTCGTCGTCGGCGACCAGCGCACGGCAATGGTCGGAGGAGATGACCTCGGTCGGCAGGAAATGCCGCGCGGCGAAGCTCGACTTGCCTGACGCGGTGGCGCCGACCAGCACCACCGGCGAGAAATCGGGGATCTTTACTTGCATGTGAACACACCCATCTGGGTCGGCGCCCCCAGTTCCGGGTCCGCCTCGCCGATATCGTCGAACCTGACATCGTAGCCGTAGCGCCCTGCCGCCGCCTCGGCCCAGGCACGGAATTCGGCGCGCGACCACTCGAAGCGATGGTCGCCATGGCGCATCTCGTCCGCCTCCAGCGTCTCGTACTTTGCGTTGTATTCGGCGTTGGGCGTCGTCAGGACGACGGTATGCGGGTGGGCGGCGCCGAACACGGCGTCGGCGAACGCGCCGAGGCGCGGCGGATCGATATGCTCGATTACCTCGACCACCGCCGCGGCATCGAAACCGCTGAGCCGCTTGTCGCGATAGATCAGCGACCCGTGCAGCAACGCGATCCGCTGCCTCTGCGCCTCGCTCATCTGGTCCAGATGCAACCGGCCGGCCGCCATCTCCAGATCGCGGCTGGCGGCGTCGAGCCCGACGATCCGCTCGAACTGCCGGTCCTTCATCAGCAGCACCAGCAGCTTGCCCGAGCCGCAGCCGAGATCGAGCACCGACTTGGCGCCGGCAGCCTTCAGTTCCGCAGCGACCCGTGCGAGCCGCACGTCATTGAGCCGGAGCTTGGGCGCGGCCGGCTCCGGCGCTTCCTCCGCCTCGGGCAGGGAATCGTCGCCGACCTCCAGCCGCTCCAGCGCCAGCCGCGCCAGGTGCTTCTGGTGGCGCAAATAGCGGCGGGTGATCAGGTCGCGTGCCGGATGGGTTTCCAGCCAGCCCTCGCCATGGCGCAGCAGCTTGTCGATCTCATCCTCGCTGACCCAGTAATGCTTCTGGTCGTCCAGCACGGGGATCAGCACATAGAGGTGGCTCAGCATCCGGCCGAGCTGGGTCTCGGCTGTCAGCGCCACATCCCAATAAGGCCCGTCGCCGATCGCCGTGGCGTCGAGCGTATAGCCCAGCGGTTCGAACAGGACCCGCGCCAGATCGACGCCGCCGCGTACCCTGAGCGGCGTCAGCCGGGCGGTCAGCGGAATCGGCTGCCCGGCCAGCGCGGGCCGATGCTCGGACCGGCCACCGAGCGCCGAGGCATAGACGCGCCGCAACGCCACCGACAGGAAGGACGAGGCGGCATAGGGCCGGTCGTTGACATACTGGTCCAGCAGCCCGTCGCCATGCGAGCCCTTGCGCCCGCGCACCAGCGCAACCGGATCGACATCGAGCACCAACGCCGCCGTGCAGCGGGTTTCGCCGGCCTCGGGATAGAAGACGTGCGCCGTGCCGAAGGGCAGGTCGAACGACTGATGCTTGTCCGGATGCTTGTGCAGCAGGAAACCCAAATCGGTCGCCGGCCAGTGCGTGGTGGTGAGCGTGAGCAGCATGGGTGTTATCCGGTTCGTGCCTGAAAGGCGTCGAGGACGATGGAGGCGAAAAGGGCGTCGGCTCTGGCTTGAACGTCCACACGATCGGGCGCAGCGAAGCGATGCCTGCTTTTGCCGAGCACTTTGGCTAACAACCCATCGAGCATGGCATTGCGGGGAATCGCATCGCTTTCGATTGCGTTGGCCTTCTTTGCGAGAAGCTCCGAGATCGTGTTTCTCACAGCCGCCGAAAGGGTCGGTCCTGCGAGCAAGGACGGCAAGTCCATGGGCGGCGCCTCTTCCTTCCAGTGCAACCAGAGATATGCCAGCACCGTCCGTGTCGCGTAGCAGTACTTTTTCAGCTTGACGGCATCTCCCGACACGGAAATGTCGGCGAACGTCCGGCTGGCCAAGTGATAGTAATGGGCCGAGAGTTCCGAAAGGTCGGCAGTCGATCTGGCGAATTCCTCCAGCTTCCCGCGATCAGAACTATTACGATAGCGGACCGGAGAGTTGAGCCATTCGAGCAGGGGGGCGTTGGAGCTCACAGCCAGCCCAAAGGCTTTCCTGAGGTCCCAGCCACTCACGTCGAGCACGCCGTCGATAGGCCGCTCAATGACGTCGCGCTTGGGCCTAACGGCGAGATATTGCTCAACCGGACGCAAATAGACGAAGCGGACGTCATAATCGCTGTCGCGCGATGGGAAGCGCCAGGCGCGGCTGCCCGACTCGACCGCGAACAGGATGCGGACGTCCTCTTCACGCTCGATCCGGTCGAGCTCGGCCAGGATGCGTTGCCGCACTGTCTCATCGATAAAAGGATCGGCGGTCATGACCCCTCCAGCACCTTGGCGCGATAGGCCTCAGCGACCAGATCGTCGATGAAATTCTGGTCCGGCACCTCGCGCAACGGCGAGGTCAGCGCTGCCGCTTCGACCTCGACCAGCAGCCGGTCGATGGTTTCGGCGACCTGCCGATAAGGCACTTCGCCCCGCTTGATCGCCAGGATTTCCGCCGCATAGGGCAGGGGCAGGGTGATCCTGCCGGTGGCGAGCAACTCCAGCGCCTCGCGCCCGACACGCACTGCATGGGAGAGCGCCTTCCAGTCGACACCCTCCTCGCGCTCGGCCTGGAGTGCGCGCTGGCCGTATTCCTCGACCATCCGCTGGGCGATCTCGCGGGCGAACTTGAGCGTGCTGGTGAAGGGCATCTTGCGGCCGCACACTTCCAGATGGCGAACCAGCTGGCTGCTCGGCATCGGCAGGTCGATCAGGCTGGCATGCTCGTGCGACCCGGCGAATTGCGTGACCTCCGTTTCGGCAGCCGCCAGCTTCGCCGCCGCGCCATGGACGGCCTCGGCGGCGGCGAGCAGCGCCAAGGCCTCCCGCGCTGTGGCGACACGCGAGCCCTTGATGCCATACTTGTTGGCCTGCTGCCGGCAATAACGGACGAAGGCCGAGGCTCTGCGTGTCACCAGGCGCGGGGCATTAGCCCGGATCTCCCGCCACAGCGGGGCAGGGCGCCGCGTCATCGCGCTGTCGGGCGCGAACAGCATGTCGAGCGCCATCGTCTGGCCCTCGGCCAGCAGTTCCAGGTAGCGCTTGTTGTCGATCAGCCCGCAACGTGCCAGCGCCAGGTCGTCGTAATAAGAGGTGATGCCTTCGAACGCCCACAGCAGTCGGGTATGATTTTCCTGAGAGAGATCGTACGGGGCAAACGCCGCCGGCTTGATGCGTTTGACGTTCCAACTGTGGAAGTATTCGTGACTGAACAGGCCCAGCAATTGTAGATAGCCGTCGCCGATTTCTTTGACGCCCTCC
>CAZNNJ010000058.1:5185-14246 GCA_964574305.1 uncultured Rhodospirillales bacterium
TCTGTTCGCCCCGGGGGGAGAGTTCCATGGTGGTGCGGAGGGTTGTGTTGGTCGTGACGGATGTGGCCGGGCACGTTCTTTTCGCCCGGCGCCTGTTCGTTCGGCCGGCTGATCGCGCCACGGACCCTTTGCAACAGGATGTCGCGCGCGGCCGGGATATAGACCGCCTTGTAATCGATATCCGACTGCGGCGTTGCCGTGCCGTAGAGATGCGAGCCGAAGCGCAGTTCGACGATGATGTCCATCACCCGTCCTCCTTGCGGAACTCGGCGATCAACTCGATCGGGCCGACGATGGCGTCGTTGAAATCGGGCAGGTCCTCGGCCGGAATCCAATATTCCAGATGCGCGGCGCCACCCGCCTCCTGGACCGGATAGCGATCCAGGAAAGCGGTCAGCACCGCGAATCGAGTTACGTAGCCCGCCCCGGAGGCTGGCACGTTCCAGTCGCGGGCGATCTTCACCGCATAGTCCTCGGTCAGGACAGGATAGAAGATCGGCTGGTCCGGCAGGCGCGGTGGGAAGGCCCGCATGCCGCTTTGCCGGATCAGTGCGAGTTCCTGCGGGCCGACCGGGCGGTAGAGTACCTTGGTATTATTCGTGTTCATTGTCTTATCCTCTCCCACCCGATGCGGTTTCACCATCGCTCATAGTGATCGCGATCGATGAAACTGGTCCGAGGTAATGCAGCATGACTTGAAGCGGAGGCTCGATCCGCAGGGGCAGGGGTCGTTCCGGCCCACCTTCTCGATCAACTCCTTGTCGCCATGCACGACCCTGAGGCCGCGTTTTACCTGGGTTTCTGAATTAAAATCCTCTCCGGCGCTTGCTCATCGTTTCGCTGGAGAAGTTGCAGTGTTTCCGTGCCATGGCACACCTTCCTGTCGTCGTCTGATTTGAATTCGAGGCAATAAAAAACCCCACCGGACCTGTCGCTGAAGTGCGGGGCCCGGTGGGGTTCTGGATTTCAGAACCATTGCGCGCGACGATCACCTCATCGCGGGCGCCTCCGGGCCCCTGGGCGGCGAATAGCCTGGCTGCCGTTCGCACATAGCTCCGCCGGCAACGGCTTTGGCCGCTATGCTGGCAATCGCTATGTGGTCTGCTAAGCGCATGACGGCGCTCCACTCCGGATAAAAATCATCAGAGCGCGGAGCAGTAGTCGAGCAGCGGGGTACGGTCAAGCGAATATTCCCGATGCTTGCCAGCGTAGTTTGAACAAAGCTTTTAACGCGGAGAGCGCTGAGGACAGCAGAGGACGCGGAGACAAAGGCTGATTTCTTAGCTCTGCGATCTCTGCGGTCCTCTGCGTTAAGTTGTTTTTATCGGGCCTGCACGACACGTTAAAGGATGACCTAGGTGCAAGACATTTTCATCGAAGCCGCCAGCGGCAAGCGCTTCGCCCGTATCTGGGGCGATCTCGACGCCGCGCCTGCACCGATCCTCCTCCTTCACGATTCACTCGGCTCAGTGGAGCTGTGGCGTGACTTCCCGGGCCGGCTCGCCGAGGCCACGGGGCGGGCGGTGGTTGCCTATGACCGGCTCGGGTTCGGCAAGTCCGATGCCCATCCGGGCATGCTGGATGCCGGTTTCATTCGCGAGGAAGCGCGCTCCAGCCTGCCGGCGCTCAGGGCCCAACTCGGGATAGGGCGGACGATTCTGTTTGGGCACAGCGTCGGCGGCGGCATGTCGGTTTGCGCGGGAGCGGCGCTTCCCGATCTGGTCGAAGCCGTGATCACGGAGTCGGCGCAGGCCTTTGTCGAGGATCGCACCGTCGCCGGCATCCAGGAGGCCGAGAAAGGTTTTGAGGCGCCAGGACAGATCGAGCGGCTGGCGCGGTATCATGGGAGCAAGGCGCGGTGGGTGCTGGAGGCCTGGACCAAGACATGGCTGTCGCCGCGGTTTGCGGATTGGACGCTCGACGAAGATCTGCGCCGGCTGCGCTGCCCCATCCTGGTGATGCATGGCGACCGGGACGAATACGGCTCACGCCTGCATCCGGAGCGGATCGGCGGTCTGCCGCCTGGCGGCAGCGAGGTGGTCATCTTCGAGGGTTGCGGGCACGTGCCGCATCGGGAGAAGCCCGAGTTGGTGCTTCAGGCGGTGACGGGGTTCGTCGGGGCGCTGGGCTAGCGCGGCTTGCGCCGATAAAGCTCGATCCCCACGCCCTGGGCCTCGGAGAAGATGTCCGGCTTTTCCAGCCGCACGCGCGCGGCCTCGACCGCCGGGTGCTTGAAGCAGAGCTGGATCAGCTCCTCGGCCAGCGGCTCCAGCAGCTTTACATGGGGGCGCCTCGGCCAGTCCTCGCGGATCGTGTCGCGGATCAAGTCATAATCCAGGATCGCGCCGGCGTCGTCGTGGGTGTAGGGGCGGCCGACATAGGCCCAGGCCTCGACATTGACGACGAGGCGCTGGGGGCGGAGCTGTTCCCAGGGATGGAGCCCAATGGCGACCTCGACGACGAGGTCCCGCATCACCATGCGGATATGGTCGCGCTCGGGATCGAACAGGCCGAGCGAGGGCTGAACCGTTTCGACGGGCCGCGCGATGGTGCCGGCCGGCGCGGGGCGCCGGGGAGGGGCGTCCGCGGTCATCGCCTTACGACGACCGCTGCGTCGCGTCCTTCTTGCGGTCGGCGTATATATAGAGCGGTTCCGCCCGCTTCTCCGCCGCTTCCCGGTTGATCACGACCTCGGAGATGCCGGTTTCGCCGGGCAGCTCGTACATCGGCTCCAGCAGGATGCTCTCCATGATCGAGCGCAGGCCGCGGGCGCCGGTTTTACGTTCGATCGCGCGGCGGGCAATGACTTTCAGCGCGTCCTCATGGAAGGCGAGCTTGACGTCCTCCATCTCGAACAGGCGCTGATACTGCTTGACCAGCGCGTTCTTCGGTGTGGTCAGGATCTCGAGCAGCGCGCTCTCGTCCAGGTCGTCAAGGGTGGCGAGCACCGGCAGGCGGCCGACGAATTCCGGGATCAGGCCGAACTTCAGCAGGTCTTCCGGCTGCACGTCGCGCAGCATCTCGCCGGTACGGCGCTCCTCCGGGCCGCGCACGTCGGCGCCGAAGCCGATCGAGGTGCCGCGATGGCGCTGGGCGATGATCCGCTCGAGCCCGGCGAAGGCGCCGCCGCAGACGAACAGGATGTTGGTGGTGTCGACCTGCAGGAATTCCTGCTGCGGATGCTTGCGCCCGCCCTGCGGCGGCACGGAGGCGACGGTGCCTTCCATGATCTTCAGCAGGGCCTGCTGCACGCCTTCGCCCGACACATCGCGGGTGATCGACGGGTTGTCGGACTTGCGGCTGATCTTGTCGACCTCGTCGATATAGACGATGCCGCGCTGCGCCCGCTCGACATTGTAGTCGGCGGCCTGGAGCAGCTTCAGGATGATGTTCTCGACATCCTCGCCCACGTAACCGGCCTCGGTCAGGGTGGTCGCGTCCGCCATGGTGAAGGGGACGTCCAGGATGCGCGCCAGGGTCTGGGCCAGCAGCGTCTTGCCCGAGCCGGTGGGCCCGATCAGCAGGATGTTGGACTTCTGCAGCTCGACGTCCGAGTTCTTCTGGCCGTGGGCCAAGCGCTTGTAATGGTTATGGACCGCGACCGACAGCACGCGCTTGGCGTGCTCCTGGCCGATCACATAGTCGTCCAGCACCGTCTTGATGTCGCGCGGCGTGGGAACGCCGTCGCCCGACTTCACGAGCTGGGTCTTGGTCTCCTCGCGGATGATATCCATGCACAGCTCGACGCATTCATCGCAGATGAACACGGTCGGGCCGGCGATGAGCTTGCGCACCTCATGCTGGCTCTTGCCGCAAAATGAACAGTAAAGCGTATTCTTCGAATCGCCGGTGGGTTTACTGGGCATGTCCAACCCGTCGTCTCCGCTAAAGGCCGTTGGCATCATTGACTGTTCCGTCGGCCAACGCAAGTGTCAGGGGTATGTCCCCGATCCGGCCGACGGCGATGGGCCAATGATGTACTCTCTCCATATTAGATGCGTTGAAACCGTGACAAAAAAAGAGGCAGCCGTGACCTATCCCGAAGCCGCCATCGCCAAGCTGCTCGAATCGGTGGCTTTCGATGAGGGCGGCCTCGTCGCCGCCATCGCCCAGCGCCACGACACCGGCGAGGTGCTGATGCTCGCCTGGATGAATCGCGACGCCGTGCGCGAGACGCTCCAGACCGGCCGCGTCACCTACTGGTCCCGTTCGCGCCAGGCGATGTGGCGCAAAGGCGAAACCTCGGGCCATGTCCAGACGCTGCGCACCCTGCGCATCGATTGCGACGGCGACGCGCTGCTGCTTGGCGTCGACCAGATCGGCGCCGCCTGCCACACCAACCGCCCCAACTGCTTCTTCCGCGAGGTGGCGGAGGACGGGCTGGTGACGATCAGCGAGCCGATCGAGGATTAGGATCTTGTACGGTGGGCTGAGCAAAGCGAAGCCCACCGTTCAATGCGCCTGATGGTGGGCTTCGCTGCGCTCAGCCCACCCTACGGTTTAGACTGCCAGCAGTTTCGGCAGGAGCGAACTGGCGCCGATGCGGAACGTGTCGGGGGTGGCCCAGCCTTCGCCGAGGATCGATTCGGCCAGCGCCAGATAGCCGGCGGCGTGCGGCACCTCGCGGACGCCGCCGGAGGCTTTGAAGCCCACGGGGAGGCCCGATTCGGCGATCACGGTCAGCATGATCGCCGCGGCTTCGAGCGTGGCGCCGGTCGCGGTCTTGCCGGTCGAGGTCTTCAGGAAATCGGCGCCGCTTTCGATCGCGACCTGGGAGGCATGGGTCAGCAGATCGTAATCAGGGAAGGCCCCGACCTCGAGGATTACCTTGAGCCGCACGTCATAGCCACCGACCTCACGCACCGCCTTGACGTTCTTCGACGCCGGCGGCGAGCCGTTGGCGAGGAAGCGGCCGTAAGGGAAGACGACGTCGATCTCCTCCGCCCCATCCTTCAGCGCGGCCTCGGTCTCGCGCAGCACCGTCTCGGGCGTGCCTTCGCCCTTGGGGAAATCGATCACCGTGGCGATGCGCACGCCGGTGCCGGCCAGCGCCGCCTTGGCCTGGGCGACGAAGCGCGGATAGACGCAGATCGCCGCGACCGGGCCCATGGGCGTCAACGCGTCGCTGCACAGCCGGGCGATCTTCTCCGGCGTGTCGTCATCCTCGAGCGAGGTGAGGTCGACCATCGAGACCAGCCGGCCGGCCATGTCGGCATCGGGCTGGGTGCGCGCCGCCGCGTCGATCAGCGCCAGCGTCTTCTTATCGAGCGTCAGGGATTCCATGTCGCGACATCCGCCTTGGTTTGGTTCCCGCTTGCCATGTCCTTCACCTCATGGTCGCCGCCCTCGTCGAAGGGCGGGAACCACACGTAAGGTATGCCTTTCTTCTCGGCATAGGACATCTGTTTCCCGATCTTCTGCGGCGCGTGATAGGTCTCGACCTTGAAGCCGCGCCGGCGCAGCGCCTGGGCGGTGACCAGCATCGTCTCGCGCCGTTCCTCGGAGGGGAGCACGATCAGCAGGTCGGCCGGGCTCTTGCGGGTGGCATCGATGGCCTTGTCGGCCAGCAGCTTGGCGAACAGGCGCGAGAAGCCGATCGAGATGCCGACGCCGGGAAGCTTCTTGTTGATGAAGGCCCCGGCGAGGTCGTCGTAGCGGCCGCCGGCGACGACGGTCAGGCTTCCCTCTACCGACGGAAACCATCCCTCGTAGACGGTGCCCGTGTAGTAGTCAAAGCCTCGCGCGATCGATAGGTCGGCCAACACGTTTTGAACGCCGAGCACCTTGAGCTCTTTAATTACATCCGAGAGCTCCTTGAGCCCCATCTCAAATTCGTCGTCCACCACCCCAGCTGCTTGTCGGGCTTTATCAGCGAATGAAAGATCAGCTGATTGAATTGCACTCATAAGAATGCATTTTTCTTCTATCTTCTCCCACTCAGGCATGTGGCCAATCGCAGCCTGAAAGGCTGGACGGCTGGCTTGCTTTCCCTTCTTAGGCAAACCGTCCATCCAGCGAATGACGTCTACTCGATTTTCTACCCCTAGTCCGCGTAAGAAGCCGTTCAGGATTTTCCGATTGCTAATGTGAAGCTCGACACCCTCGACACCGATGGCGTCCAGCGCCTGCATCGCCACGGCCGCCAACTCGGCATCGAAGGTGACGGCCAGGTTGTCGACGCCGATCACGTCGATGTCGCATTGAGTGAATTCGCGGAAGCGGCCGGCCTGGGGGCGTTCGCCGCGCCAGACGCGCTGCATCTGGTAGCGCTTGAACGGGAAGACCAGGTCGTTGAAGTGCTGCGCCACATAGCGGGCGAAGGGCACCGTCAGGTCGTAATGCAGCCCCAGCCGCGCCTCGCCACCGGCGGCCTCGTCGGCCTGCAGCCGTTCGATCGTATAGATTTCCTTGTCGGTCTCGCCCTTGGCCAGCAGCACCTCCAGCTCCTCGACCGAGGGTGTCTCGATCGGGGCGAAGCCGTAGCTTTCGAAGGTCGCGCGAATGCGGTCGAGCATCCGGAGCTCTTCCATGCGGACTTCGGGGAGGTGTTCGGGAAAGCCGGAGACCGGGCGAGGGCGGTATGTCATAGCGCGCGGTTTACCCAAAAAACGCTTCTGAGGCTAGGCGGGGGCGGGATATAAGCAGCGCTCTTGAATGGAATCGGGGAAGCGAAATGCCGCCACGCTGCCAGTGGGCCGAGGACAGCGACGCCCAGATGCGTGCCTATCACGACGAGGAATGGGGCGTGCCGGAGCATGACAGCCGGGCGCTATGGGAAAAGCTGATCCTCGATGGGTTCCAGGCCGGCATTTCCTGGGCGATCATCCTGAAAAAGCGGGAGGGCTTCCGCAATGCCTTCGCCGGCTTCGATCCGGAAACGGTCACCCGCTTCACCGAGGCCGATATCGAACGGCTGCTGCAGGACACGGGCATCGTCCGCTCGCGTTCGAAGATCGTGGCCGCCATCGGCAACGCCCACGCCTATCTGAAGATGCGCGACGCCGGCGAGGATTTCTCGAAATTCGTCTGGGGCATGGCCGGCGGCAAGCCGATCGTGAATTCAGGCCCGATCCCGACCAAGACCGCGCTGTCGGAGGAGATATCGAAAGCGCTGAAAAAGCGCGGCTTCAAGTTCGTCGGCCCGGTTATCGTCTATGCCTGGATGCAGGCGGTCGGTATCGTCGACGACCACGCCGCGCATTGCTTCCGGCGTGACGGAAAAAACTGATCAGCCTCAGGAGGAACCATGACTGCCTATATGATCTTCACCCGCGAGAAGACGACGAACCAGGCCGAGCTCGACAAATACGGGCCGATGGCCGGCGCTGCGTCGAAGGGGCATCAGCTGGCGCCGCTCGTCGTCTACGGCAAGCATGAGGTCCTGGAAGGCGCGCCGACCGAAGGCGTGGTCGTCTTGTCCTTCCCCACCTGGGAGGCCGCGCTCGCCTGGTATAACAGCCCGGCCTACACTGCTGCCCGCGAGCAGCGCTTCAAGGGCGCCGAATACCGCGCGATCATCGTCCAGGGGATGTGACGATAAGAATTTAGCCACAGATTGCACAGACGAACGCGGATGAAGAATTCCGCTGCGCGGCTTTCCGCCGCCGAGGGCGGTAACATCCGATTTAATCTGTGTAATCTGTGGCTAATTCATGATGGGTATCGCTCCGCTCTACCCATCCTGCAAGGCTGAGGCTCAGCGCGGCCCGTAATAATAGCCGGGCCGGCCGTAATAGCCTGGCGGCCCGTAATAAGGCCGCGGCGCGTAATAGGCCGGTGGCCGGTAATAGACGGGTGGCGGCGCATAATAGGCCGGCGGCGCATAATACGGGTAGGGCCGCGGCGCCAGCGCGACAAAGGGTGCGGTGGCGATCGCCGCCGCGGTTCCGATTACGCCAGCGGCCAGCGAGCCCACGCCACAGACGATATCGCAATAATAGTACTGGGCGGAGGCCTTATGGACCGGCGTAACCGCCAGTGCGGCGGCGGCAAGGGCACAGGCGGCTGCATGTTTGATCATGGTACTCTCCCCGCGAAGCAAACGCCGAAATCCTACGCCCGATCCGCCGGACTGTCACATTAACTCTATGCGGGGCGAAAGCGGACGCGGAGCGACTTCAGCTGTTCGTCCGGAACGAACGGCACGCGGACAGGCTCTTCGAGCAGCTCAAGGTCTTCGCAGCGCTCCAGGAAGGCCTTCAGCCCCTCCTGCAGGTTGGTCCGCGCCACGGCATGGCCGAGGCAGAGATGGCTGCCGTAGGAGAAGCTCAGATGCCGCTTCTGCGGCCGTGTCACGTCGAACCTGTCGGGCGATTCGAACCGCGCCGGGTCGCGGTTGACCGCCTGGCGCGGGACGAAGATCGACTGCCCGGGCTCGAGGTCCAGGTCGAACATATGCGTGGCCTCCAGTACCACCCGGCGGCCGAAGCGGAAGGGCGGGTGGAAGCGCAGGCATTCCTCGACCGCCTGCGGCACGAGATCGGGATTGCGCCGGACGATCTCCGCCTGCTCCGGATGGCGGGCGAATTCCAGGATGGCGTTGGCGAAGGCCGCCCGGGTCGAGCCGACCGAACCGCCGACGATATTGACCACCAGCGACAGGACCTCGTCGTCGGTCGGCCCGTCGGGCTCGGCCTGCTTTCTCAGCAGCATGCCGACCAGATTGTCGGCGGGGTGGCTGGGCTGGCGCTGGATCATCGCTCCGACATAGTCGTTGAGCGCGGTGATCGCGGCCTCGACGCGCTGGCGACGGTCGGGGGTCATCGGGCTGGTGAAGCCCTCCTCGGTGCCGACCAGGAAAGCGCCGATCCGCTGCCGGTCCTCCTCGTCGATGCCGATGAAGCGGCACATCGACCAGAGCGGCAGGTCGCCGGCGAATTCGCTCAGCACCTCGATCTCACCTTTATCGGCGCAGGCGTCGATCAGCGCATGCGACCGCTCCCGCGCCACAGCGCGCAGCCGCTCCATCTGGTGCGGGGCGAAGGCAGGGCCGACGACGGCGCGGAAGCGCGCATGCTCCCTGCCGGTCTTCACCGCCAAGGTCTGCTTGCGCCACTCATAG
>CAZNNJ010000059.1:0-3452 GCA_964574305.1 uncultured Rhodospirillales bacterium
CTGCATTCTGCATCTGCCCAGACCGCGAGCCAGTCCCAGCCCGTCCAGACCTCCTCGGGTAAACCGGATGCGCTCGAGGAAATCGTCGTCACTGCGACACGGCGTACGGAACTCTTGAAAAACGTGCCGATGGCGGTGGACGCAATATCGTCCAAAGAGCTGACGAAAAAGCAGATTTTTGACATTAAGGACATCACCCAGCTCGCTCCCGGGCTTGAGCTCAATAATCTCGATGGTCGTTCGAACACAGCTACGCTTCGGGGAATCGATTTCAACCCCGACGAAGGGACGCTTCCGACTGTCGATATCTACTTTAACGACGTCCAGGCTGACGCTCAGACCGTGTTCACGGCGATCTACGACCTCGACCAGATCGAGGTCCTGCGCGGTCCCCAGGGCCTATTGCGCGGTAGCACGTCGCCGGCCGGCGCGATCACTTTCAAGTCCAAGGAACCAAGCCTCACCAGTTATGACGGCTATGTTCAGGCAACCGGGTCTGACCAGGACGCGTATAATTTCCAAGGCGCGGTTTCGGTGCCGGTTGTCCAGGGCATACTGGGCGTCCGTATCGCCGGATTAGGCGATCAAAACGATATCAATCACGTCCACAACGTCACTATCGGGGATTCGTCCAGCGGACACACGTCGAGCGGACGGGTATCGGTCAACTTCGCTCCGACCGATGACTTCAAATCTTTGCTCACCTATCAGTACCTCTATGCCGACAATATGCAGTACCAGCAGGTGATCGGCACCGGCACGATGCTGCCCGCTACAGGCGGATATCCAAGTGCCGCGCCGCTGATACCCAATGGCCCTGTGGCCGGTGTGAGGGACCGCATCGCGGTGGTCCCCGGCATTCAGGAATTCAAGAACCGGACACAATTCCTGACCCTCAGCGCCGACTGGGACATCGGAGACGATACTCTGGCGCTCAATGCGGGATATCAAGACACGCTGCTGACCCAGCAACATGCCATGAATATCGGGCGCGCCCCGATAGACTATCCCGGCGAGCAGGTGGTCTATACGCCCTATTATTCCAACTCGGTGGAACTACGGTATTTTTCCAGAGACAGGTCATTCTGGAACTACATGGTTGGTGCAGACCTGATCAGGACCATCAATCCGACAGTCGTGCGGCAACAGAGCGACTCTTTCCTGAGCGGCGCGCAAATAACACCGACCGTTACCTTCCCCTTTTCTCCGAATTACATTCAAACGCCAGTTGACGTTTCAATTTTCATTCCAGATCAGGCGACACACTATTCCGTTTTCGGCAGCTCATCCTTCCAACTGACGGATGCGCTGAAGCTCGATGTCGGCGCGCGCTACCAAGTCTACCGGACGCACCAGCAGAGCAACCTGACTGTGGTGGCCGATGGCGCCACGGTGCTGACCAACTTTCCGACGATCTCGGCTGAAGACGCTATCCAGACCTATCATGCCTTCACCGGCGGGGCGGATCTCACCTACACATTCACGCCTGATCAGGTTGCCTACGTGTCGTACGGCCATTCGTTCCGTCCAGGAGCGACCGCGGTCGGAATAACGACTGAACTAAGCGACTCTCTCACACAGGCTCAGCCTGAAACATCGGATTCCGTCGAGCTTGGGGTGAAGAGCAGCTGGCTGAACCATCGGCTGAACCTGAATACCGACGTGTTCTACCAGCATTTCAATGGTTATCTCTCGATCCTGACGGTTGCTACGGCAAGCGCCCGCAACGGGGTGATCGACGCCAGTCCCGAGCTGAACTTCAACGGAGATGCAACGAGCGAAGGTATTGAAACCCAACTAGACGCGGCGATAACGACCGGTTGGGATATCGGCATCAAAGCGAGTTGGGTTAACGCCCAGTACGACGACGCGCGCATCCCGTGCAATCTGTTCACCCCCGGTGGCGCGGCAGTCGTGCCGGTCGGAGCACAGGTCGCGTATTGCCAGTCCAACGGCAGAATTGGCGAGACGGCTAAATTCCATCTCAATGTTCAATCTGAATACGACTTGGATACGGGCACTTCTTATGAACCGTTCATCAGCGAGCTGTTTACGTATTCGCCAGGATGGCATTCGAGCATTTACGATTACGATTACAGGGACTTGCCCATTCTCAACCTCTATGCCGGCGTCAGGAATGATGAGCAGGGTTGGGACTTCACGTTCTTTGTGAAGAACCTGCTCGATATCCAACGGATCAGCAACGTCGCCTCGGCGGGGAACGCCCAACAGGCGACGAGCCTTGTTCAGGTTTTCAACAACAATAACTTGGTGGCGGGGGCGCCGATCGACTCAGGCTACAGGGCCGTCACGGTTACCCTTCCGCGTGAAATCGGTGTGACGCTCCGCTATCGCTTCGGTGGGGGCAACTCGGAGCCTGAAACGGTTCCGACCGCCTATGTGCCGCCACCGGTCCAAGCACCCGCGACCTCGCCGAAGAGTTATCTGGTGTTCTTTGACTTCGACCGGTCCGACCTATCGGCTCGGGCGGGACAGATCGTCGATGATGCAGCGCATAACGCAGGTCCCTCCCGGGTGACTCAGCTGACCGTAACCGGCCACACCGATACGGTCGGGTCCGATGCCTACAATATGCGTCTTAGCCGGCGGCGTGCTGAATCTGTCGCGGCGCAGCTTGAAAAGGACGGAATTCCAGCCACGGAAATCGAGATCGTAGCTAAGGGCAAGAGGGACCTTCTCGTTCCGACAGCGGATGGTGTCCGTGAGCCGCAGAACAGACGAGTCCAAATCGTCTTCGATGGGCGACCGGCAACTTCCTAGTTGCACTGCGGCCATAGGCTCTCAACGGAGACATATTGCCCAACTTCGCGCGCAGCCTTGGATAGTCCGCCACAAAGACAAGCACCCATGAGAAACATGTTAAAACTGGCCCGCCAAATCGCCAATTTCTATTGCCTACGCCGCCTTTACGCAGCGCTGGTCGCCGGCATGGCTGCGCTACCGATGCACGGTGCCTCCGCCGAGACGAGGAGTTACGTCGTCAGCTGGTTCTACATGGCGACATACTCGCAGGAAGGCGATTGCCCCGACGGCCTGAACGACAATATCGAGCAGCATTTCCGCAAGATTCTGGCGCAACTCGGCAAGTCGCAGCCCGAGATCGAGGCGATGGTGAAGGGGATCCCGGACACCATGTATGTGACGGTCGGCGACCGCGGCCGCATCGACGGCAAGCCGGTTAGTCCATACCTTTATCCGACCTCCGTTCCCGATCCTCATATCAAGACACTCAAGGGCAAGGCCGGTTTCGGCTTCGACCTCGATGGAAAGGAAGGGGCCGACGATTTTACCGATCCTGAGACGGGGGAGGCCGCCGTCGACAACCAAGTATATCGCGTAATGGGCTGCTTTGTGCCGCAGCGCGCGTTTCCACTCCACCGGCCCGGCTTCCCGGCGGCTGGGTGGGACATTCAAGGCGAGGACATGCCCGG
>CAZNNJ010000059.1:3462-14197 GCA_964574305.1 uncultured Rhodospirillales bacterium
CCAGCGGACCGGAGAGACAGGCCGCTCTGTTTGGTGGGGGCAACCTGTAATAACCGTTCTCAGGACGTGGAGGTGGGTTCCGGCATCTACAGCGCAACAGCGCCCGTTACGCGGGGCACAGACGGCGGGCCGATTGCGGATATGACCTTTACAGTGTCGGGGGACCGGCGCGCCTACAACGTGGTGAAAGGACACCAAAAGAATGGTGTCGTCACCAGCGAGAAATTCACCTTCAACATGCTAGCCGACGTCTACTATCAGCCTGAGTTTCATCTCGTCGACGCCCGCGTCCGGCTGACCCTTAAGCCCGGCGGGACCGCCCGGGGAATCCTCGGAGGCTATGAAGATTGGCGTCGCCTCTATTCCGCTTATGCGGCAGGGGGCGTGTTCAACGAATCGGTCGTGTCGCTGGACGTGCCCGGTATCTACTATGCGCTGAAGCGGATGGCCGATGCCTATCCAGATCCGAACACCGGGGAGAACACCGCCATCTCCACCGCTTATACGATCGAAGCTGTGCCGGCTTTTATCGTCCACAGCGAGAAGATCAGCGAAGCGGCCTCGCCCACCCGCGACCGTTCCCGGTAGTCGGCAGCGAGTGGAGCGCCCACTCGCCCGAAGATCGAGCCGCAATCAGACAGAATGTGACCACCCTTGGGCGAGTCGCAGAACCCTAGCACGAAATTGTTTCATAATATCAATATATTGACGATTAGCTCGAACTTTATGCATGCACCGAGTAGCGTATTCCGTTACCGGGCGTATCTACATCTGGCCATTCAAAAGAAATTGCATCGGAAGAATGCCACTTCCCCTTGTGATTAATTCATGACAACAGCAAACGTCGCGTGAATACGACGATAATCCCTTTCCAACTTTGACCGATCGCCACACGGGCTCGATCTTGCTGGCAATACGCAAACAGGATCGACGGCTCTTCGGGCGATCGATCCTGATGGAAGCTTTCCTGATGCACCATCCCGGCTCAGACCGCTGCGCGAAGCACAACGGCTTCGTCTGATCTTTAGCTGCTCTGAATCGAAGATTTGCCATGCCACGGCTCGAAATCGCAGAGGAATTTATTACCCGGGCCAAGTCGTCGAAGACGGAGGCTGATCTCTTCAACCTCATCGAGGCCTCAGCCCGTGAGATCGGCTTTGCTTACTTTGCCCTTGTTCACCACTCCGACCTGCGGGATCAGGCATCCAAGGTCATCAGCCTCTATAACTACCCAGACTCATGGGTCGAATACTTTGTTGAGAATGCTCTTTATGTGGAGGATCCGATCCACGTAGCCAGCTTGCTTTCTAACGTCGGGTTCAGCTGGTCGGAGGTCCCGAGCAAGCTGCATATCACTCGCCGGCAGAAGAAGATCCTGACAATGGCGGCGAAGCACGGCCTCAGGAACGGCTACACGGTCCCCGCAAATGTGCCGGGTGAAGGTACCGGGTCCTGTTCCTTCGTGACGCATGACCGGACCGAGCTTCCGGGGCGAAGCCTGCTGGTGGCCGAGCTCATCGGTGATTTTGCTTTTGAGGCCGCGCGGCGCCTGAGCAGGGAGGGGATGCCGCCTGGCGGAGGGATGCCCCGCCTCACGGCGCGCCAGCACGACTGTCTTCTGCTGGTTATCCACGGAAAAACCGACAAGGAAATTGGCCGCATCCTCGGTATCAGTGAGGAGACGGTGACAGAATATCTCGATCTGCTCCGGCGCCGCTATTGCGTTTCGAAGCGGCTCACGCTCGCGATCCGGGCGATTTACGACGGCCAAATCAGTTTCATAGAGGCTTTTGCGCAAAAACCCCCTCTTCGGGGGGGATAGCGGGCTAAGTCCGGCTCTGGTTGTCTCTTTCCTAGGAAATGGCGGAGAGACACCATGATTACGATTGTTACGAGCGAGAATAAAAAAAACTTTGAAGTAGAACTTCGCCATATGTTTGAGGAGCGGAAGCTCGTCTTCATCGATCTTCTGAAATGGGATCTCCCAATTACAGATGGCGTTCTCGAGATAGACCAGTTCGATGACGAGCATGCGATCTATCTTCTTGCCAGTCATGACGACGGCACGCATCTGGGCTCGATGCGCCTGCTCCGGACGGATCGGCCGCATATTCTGGGAAACTTCTTCCCCCATCTTTCCGATCGGCCGGTGCCGGTAGGGGCGGACACCTTCGAGGTGACGCGCCTCTGCCTTTCGCCGCGCCTGCGGGCCGTCGAGCGGCGATACGTTCGTAATCAGCTGATTTCCGCGATGACCGACTTCGCGCTCATCAACGGGATCAACACGCTGACCGGAGTGGCCCGGACCAGCTGGCTTGCGCAGATCCTTCGGATGGGCTGGCGCTGCGAGACCTTGGGCTCCGTGCAGTCGGTCGATGGCACGCTCACCGGCGCCTTCAGGATCGACCTTGACCGGGAGACACCGGCCGGCTTGGCTCGAATGGGCATTTACTTGCCGAGTACGAGCATCGCATTCGAGCAGCGCGTGAAGTCGTTTCAGAGCACCGCGGCCCAAGCGGCCGAGCACGGGCCCGCCGACAACCTCGCCGCAGCTGTCGAGCTCTGGGTGAGCGAACTGAAGGCAGATGGCTACTGCGTGATTCCCGAAGCGATGGCGCTTGAGACGGTTGCCGCGCTCAATAGGGACCTCGACGACCGTTTCGCAGCGACTCCCTTTTGCGAAGGAGGCTTCTATGGTCCGCGCACAAAGAGGTTCGGAAGCCTTCTCAAAAGATCTTCAGTCGCCGCCGATTTCGTTCAGCATCCGCTGATCCTCCGCATTGTGGAGAGGCTCCTCGGTCCGTGGTGTGACCGGTTTAATTTGAATCTGACGCAGGGCATCGAAATCCATCCCGGTGCGCCCGCTCAGTTTCCCCATCGCGACCAGGATATGTGGCAAGGGGAAAAAGGCCGGGTCGAATATCTCGTCAACGTCATGTGGCCGCTGACCGAGTACACCGCCGAAAATGGCGCCACCCGTATCTGGCCCGGTACGCATCACCCCGGTGCGCGCGATCTACCGCCGGTCGAGAAGCCGATCGTTGCCGCGATGGAGCCCGGGTGGGTACTTATTTTCCTTGGATCGACGCTGCATTCCGCCGGTGGCAACTACACGCATTCGGCGCGCTGCGGCCTCATCATCAGCTACTGCTTGGGCTGGCTGAAGCCGTTCGAGAACCAGTGGCTTTGCTATCCGCCCGAGGTCGCGCGGAACTTCTCTCCCGAGCTCGCTGAGTTGATCGGCTACTGCCAGCACCGTCCCAATCTCGGGAATTATGAAGGCCAATCGCCTGCTGTTTTGCTCAACGGGCCTCTCCCGGACTTTATCCCGGCAGTCGATGCCTTACGCCCGGACCAGCAGGTTCAGTTGGCCGAGTTCCTTGCCCAATCGGGGAGCGAGGACGCATGAGATCGGAGTGCGGCGCGGGGTCATTGCGCGCGGGCCTGATCGATCGCCTGCTGGAATCCCACCGTTTCGATCCAGCGCGCGCGCTCGAGATGGGATTCCCAGCAAATCCGTGCGGCTCTCGCGTCCCGGTCAGGGTCCTGTTGAAGGATCCGTCGGACACCGTCCCGCCAATCGAGCTTGTCACGTTCCGCGCTCAGCAGGCGGGCATAGGTGAGGAAGTGTTGCCGGTCATAGAGCGTGATGACCTCGGACCATTCCGCGCGTTCCGCCACGACCGGATACCGCGGCGTAATGGATTGGCTTTCGCCGAGGTGCAAGGGAGTTCCAACGTCCTCGCCTGGCGCGCGACTCGGTAGTTCGTCCGATGACGGCGAATCCTTTAGCGAGCTCTTCATCGGCACCTCCGTTCGGCCTGAGCCTAAGGCGCTACCGTTCTCGCTTTCGGACCAAAGACTGGCGCCTCAAGCGAGTTCACGATGCTGTCCGGCCCGCCCAAAGCCGGACGTTCGAAACGCTCACGTGTGGGCGCGCAGCACCTTTAGGCCCGAAGGCCCTGGACATAGTACTGCCGTCCGGCCGAGGCCGAACACGTGAGGGGTTTCGAAGCCCCCTGAGCGAATTTGCGCTCAGGTCGTCAGAATCGCAGAGATGCGCTGCCGCTGCAACTATATCGCCTATGGATAAAGGCAAGTTGTCAGGGGTCGCGCTCATAAAGCGACAGTACTGCGATGGATGACGCAGTCGATCGCGCCGCCTGGGCCAAAAGGGGCAGCCCTTTTCTAACAACCGATGAGGCGGCCCATTATATCGGTCTGGCGAAGCAGACCCTGCAGAAGATGCGGCGGGAGCGTCGCGGACCGCCTTATCGCAAACACGGGCGGTTCGTGCGGTACCACATCGATGACCTCGATGCCTGGTCTGAGGCCAACAGTCCGCTGATCGATCGGCGCCGGCCGGAGCCCGATCCACCGCCCGACGAAAATACGAAATGAAAGGGGCCCGCTTCGGCATGCCAAGGGGACGCTGGATTGTCGCCGGCATCGGCGTAACCGGAATTGCTCTCCTGGCAATGCGGCCGCATGGACCGGTGGTCATCTACAATGCCAGCGCGAGCGCGCCGGTCGGCTTCTACCGGGTGTTGCCTGTTAGGGCGATCAAGCGCGGTGTGTTGATACTGGTGCGCCTGCCCCAACCCATGCGGGAACTTGCCGCGGCGCGGGGCTATGTGCCGGCGACCGTACCGCTGGTGAAGCGGGTGGCGGCGCGCGCTGGCGACCGGGTCTGCGTGGACGGCGACGAAATCATGATCGATGGGCGTCACGCTGCCGATCGGAGGCGAGTAGACGGGAAGGGGCGTGCGATGCCGGCCTGGTCGGCATGCCGCCTTCTGGGTCGAGACGAGATTTTCTTGCTGATGGAGGATGTCCCGGACTCGTTCGACAGCCGGTATTTTGGGCCGGTCTCCGCCAGCGCGGTGATCGGCCGCCTGGTGCCGCTCTGGCTAGACTGAGATCGATGCGCCGCTCTGGGGTCGTGGCGGCGATCGTGGGTGTGGTCGCGGCGACCGCGGGTCCCGCGTCTGGGCACCGAGCCCCACAGCTGGATCGCTGGAGCGGTTTTGTCGCCGAAGCCTCTCGCCGCTTTGAAATTCCGCAAGACTGGATTCGCGGCGTCATGCGTCTGGAGAGCGCGGGCCTGACAAGTGTGGACGGCCATCCGATCACCTCGCCGGCGGGGGCGATGGGACTGATGCAGATCATGCCGGGCACTTGGCGCTATCTGCGCGATCGCTATGGGCTTGGGCCGGATCCCTATGATGCTCACGACAACATTCTCGCTGGAGCCGCCTATCTGAGCGAGCTCTATCGGCAGTTCGGCTATCCCAACCTGTTCGCCGCCTACAGCGCCGGCCCGGCCCGCGCCGGCGCGTTTCTCGAGGGGCGCCTGTCACTTCCCGAAGAGACGAGCAACTACCTAAGTCGCCTGACTGCGTCGGGTGCCGGCGAAGCGCTTCCTACCGCGTCGCGCGGCAGCGCTGGTCTGTTCTTCCAACTCGGCCGTAGCGGCGAGCCGCCCGCCACGGAGCCGCCGGCATTGTTCGTGACGCTGCGGACCCGCTGACGCCTGGTGGCTTCCGTCGAGCCGGCATTCATCGATCTTGATCGTTTCGCGCCCGCGCGGCGAGCCGCGCGCCGGGTGCTCGTGAACCGAGTCCGCACCGCGGTCTCGGCCCGTCGGCTTCGCCCCCTGGCGGACGGAGGCTGGGAGGGAAAGAAAATCAGAAATTATTTTTCGAAGGGCGAGGGAGCTCTCGTATGCCCGAGTGTGCCGGAGGGGTCTTAAGCAATCCGAGGGATGATCTAAGTATCTGATATTATTAATAAAAGACTGTTGACTCAATAACTTGACCCCGTCAGGGTCAGGGCCGTGAACGGTCCTCCGAGGGGTTTCGAGAATGATCCGACAAAGCCTGATCCTGTTGCTGGCAAGTGAACTTGCGTTGGGAGCAGCGAAGGCTGAAGCGGCGACCGCGCCGACTGCGGTGGCGCCCTCTGCGTCCTGGCAAGTTACGGGCTCCCTTAAAGCCACTGTGCGCGATTGGGCTCAGCGCTCGGGTTGGCCGGCGCCGCAATTCCTCACCGATGCTGATTGGCCGGTCGATGTTCCGGGCGCCATTCCGGGCTCGATCGAGGAGGCGCTGAAAGCGCTGGCCCAGGGGTTCGGCCGGGCCGCCAGCCGTCCCCGCATCGAGGTCACGGTCAACCACGTCATCGTCGTCTCTGAGACCGGTGCGGAATGATGCGCAGGTCCCCGATCATCGGCGCGGTCTCCCTGATCGCTCTTCTGCCGACGCTCTCCGGCTGCACGCTGATGTCGACGGCCAAGGAGGAGCGCGAAATCGCCGCCAAGGCGGATGAATTTAAGGACGTCCGCCCAGCGCCCGAAGACCGGAGCCAGGTGACCCTTGGCGCCGCGCCCTATTTCGGAAGCCGCGTGGAGCGCTCCGAACACGGGGAGCCGCTGCCCGCCAAACTGGCCGCGCTTCGCCTGACGATCCGGCGTTCCGCGCCGATGAGCCTGCCGGAATTCGCCGCGGCGCTCAGCCAGAATGCGAACCATGTGCCGATCCGCCTCGACGGACGCATCGGTACCGCCGCGGCGCTCGTAGTGGGCGCACCAAGCGATGCCGCCGCCGCCGCGATCGCGCACGCCAATTCCGCGCCAGGGCTGCCGGCCCCGGTGTCACCGATCTCCAGCGGCAGCGCGCCGCCCCTTTCCGGCGACGAAGACGACTTCGTGCCCGATTTCCGCGACATGCCGCTGGAGGCCATCCTCGACGATCTCGCGCAGCGCTTCGACTGCGAGTGGAGCTACCGCAACGGCAGGATCACGATCGACCGGCTGGTGACTCGCGTCTTCGAGGTGCGCGCCGATCCCTCGGTGAAGCAGATCACCTCGGAAGTGTCGGGCGCGACACCGAGCCCGGCGCAAGGAGGTTCGGCCGGGAGCGGGAGCTCCGGGTCGAGTGGGTCGGGCGGCAGCTCCAGCGGAAGCAGCGACGGCAGCGACAGCTCCAGCCAGCAGACCAGCACCAAGATCGACCTCGATGTCTGGAAGGAGATCGATTCGACCTTAGGCGCGCTCGTGCCGGCGCCCGGCCACTTCGTCACCCAGCGCGCGGCCGGCGTCGTCACGGTGGTCGCATCGCCGTCAACCATGCGGCGGGTCGCGGCCTACTTCAGCGGGCTGAACCGCTCGCTCTCCGCGCGCATCGCCGTCGAGATCACCGCGATCTACATCAACACTGATCGGACCGACGATTTCGGCATGTCGCTGAATGCGCTCTACAAGGACGCCAAGACCGGCTTCACCTATGGTCTCGCCGATGTGGTGCCGTCCTTTAGCGGCACGATCGGCACGACCAGCTTCGCGGTCTCGAATCCGTCCAGCGAATGGAACGGCACCAGCGCTGTGATCAAGGCGCTCGCCGCCAACAACAAGCTGGCGGATGTCCAGACCGGATCGATCATCACCCAAAACGGCGTGCCGTCCTCGCTCAAGCTGGTGACTAATACCGACATCATCCGGTCGATCCAGTTCAGCACCGTAGCGCAGGCCGGGGCGGCGACAACGGCGGCCCAGGCCTCGACCATACCGACCGGTTTCTCGCTGCAGATCCTGCCCCGCATCGTCGGCGCCTCCGACATTTCGCTCATTGCCAGCGTCGAGAACTCAGCGATCTCGAACGAAACCCAGCAGTCGGTCGGGCAGGGGGCCTCGCTCGACCTTCTGACCACCACGGAGCGTAATTTCTCGATCAACGTCGTGATCGGCTCAGGCGAGCAGATCGCCTCCCTCGGTTACGATCAGTACACCGCGAGCCGCAATCAGAGCGGTCTGGGCTGGTTCACCAACCCCTTCGACGGGGAACAGAAGGCCGGCCTGGTCCGGACCCGGCTCCTCCTCATTCTGCGCGCCGTTATCCTGAAAAGCCCCGTGCCCGAAGCAACTGTCGGTCCATCTGCGACAGCCGACATCTTCGCCAGTCACGATTTCCAGGGCGAGTGATCATGGAGCCCACGTCGAGTGAGGGGACAGCCATGACCGCCGTGGTCCTGAACGCGGGTGCGCGATCTTACGCCTTCGGTCTGCGGTGGGCTTCAGCCAGCCGCGGATCGCTCCTCGCGGAAGCCCAGTCTGCGGCGATTGCTGAGGGAGCGGAATTTGTCGCGCTCCACCGCGGCTTCAATCAATTTGCCTTGGCGACACTTCCTGAGGCACTCACCGGACTTCGCAGGACTATGTTCTGCCCGGTGGTCGGCGCCGCCGCGATCGCCGGCGCCATCGGTACCGCCGCACTGGCCGCTTTTGCGCTCGATGATGGGCGATGGCTCGTCCTCGCCATCGACCGGAAGGGAATCCTTCCGGACGGTGATCTCGTCGTTGCGGACGAAGCGGCCGCGCGAGCTCGCATCGAGCAGTTGATCGCCCAAAGCCCGACCGCATGGCGGCGCAAATACCTGCCGCCGGAATGGGCTGTACCGGACGCGAAAGCGATTAGCCCCGAGGGTCTGTTAGGGCGGTCGTCGGCGCCGCGTCTTCTATCGGTGTGGCTCCTGACCCGCCGGCGGTCGTTGGTCATGTGCTTTGCGGTGCTGGCGGCAACCCTCACTGCCGGCGCATTTCTAGCCGTTCGATCGTTCACTGCATCGGAGCCGGTCGCCCAACGACCGTTTGAGCCACCGAAACCGGTCGCGGCAGTCTGGACGCCGGCGGGTCTGGCGATTGACCGCTGCCTTTCCGGAATCCGCGACGCGCAGCGCTACCGCGCCATTCCGGGGTGGGTGACTACGAAATACGTTTGCCAGGGCGGTGAGAGCGTCTCCGTCAGCCTCACCCGAGCGGGCGACGGCCAAATCAGCATACTCCGCGCGCTTGCGCCCGCGGCGCAGCTTTCTGATGAAGGCCGCTCGGCGGTGGTGTCGCTGCCATTGCCGGCGCTTCCCCGGCTCTCGGCCACGGCGGAATTCGCGTCAGCCCAGCGCTACCGGCTGACCGGTCTCGACATGGCCCAACGGCTGAACGGGACTTTCGTGCTTCAGGGCGCCCATAAGCTGCTGCCGGGCGAGACGCCGGCGCGGGGGCCGGCTCAGACATGGTCGGTCTTCTCCTGGACTTACCAGACGCAGGCCCCGGCGGCCGTTTGGGCCAGCGCAATCGCGCGGCTCGGGTCGATCGCCATCGACACACTTTCCTACAGCCCTTCTGACAACCTCTGGCAACTCGCGGGATCCCTCTATGCGGGCAATTAGCAGCATCGTGGCCTTGGTATTCGTGCCTGTTTGCGCATGGGCTCAGCCGCCCCAGGGAACGCCTGTTTCTCCCAACACGGCGCCGGTTGAGGTCACGCATCCGCCGGTCCCACCGGATCTGGCTCCGGTAAATCCGGACTTCCAGGCGGCGATGGCCAACAGCCAACTCCAAACCTACCGCTATTCCCAGCTGACGGAGCAGGCACTCGCACTCAAGAAACTCTGCGACACGGGCTTCGGCCCTGCGGATATCTGCCCGAGGGGTGGCGCGGCCGTCGGCGCAAACGCGGCTTCGGGCGCCGACGCCGGACTGCCGACTGTCGCCGCGATCGATGGCGGGAGCGGCGCCCTGACCGCGGTGCTGGTTCTGGCCGACGGACGACGCTTGAGCGTTCGTCAGGGATCGATCCTGCCCGATGGCCTGGTCGTTGCCGCCATCACCAGCGAAGACGTTCGGGTCAGAACTTTGCCGGGACGGGAAGAGCGGCTTGCGTTCGAGAGTGGCGGTGCGCGATGAGCGGGATCGAGGAGCTCATTGCGCGGGCCAGAGCTCGGCTGCGCCGGCGTCCGGGACGAGACCTGCCCGGTCTCACCTTCATGGCGAATGCAGAGCGCGTGATCGTGACCGCGCCGCGCGCGCAATCGGTGCTGCTTACCGCACCGGGCGGTCCGCTCGGCGATATCGATGACAGCGTCCGCCGCAATGTCGCCGTGCTGGCTGACGGCACGTTCTATATCCATTCGGCCGCGATCAGCGATCCGGAGGCACGCTCGCTAACGGATCGCGCCCG
Organism: uncultured Rhodospirillales bacterium; assembly: GCA_964574305.1. Taxonomy (GTDB): domain Bacteria; phylum Pseudomonadota; class Alphaproteobacteria; order BOG-932; family Roseiterribacteraceae; genus BOG-932. The sequence continues at coordinate 13,476 of CAZNNJ010000059.1, forward strand.
GCGGCTTGGGATCGCTCTCAAGGAGCCGGTGCCCGTCGAACTTTCCGTGATCCGTGAGCTGTACGGGAGCGCGGCGGTGAAGAGCATCGATAATGCCGAGGGGATCAAGGCCCGCTTCGTCGCGATGATCGCGGACGCGGTCGCCCATCGGACGTCCGACATCCAGGTCAAATTTAATGAGGACAGTCGTTCGGCCGAAGTGCGTTTCCAGATCGACGGCTTCCTCTCGGGCGTGGTCGAGGAGTTCCATCACGACGAACTCGCTGCGCTGATCACCACCGCCTTCTATTACGGTGACAACGGCGACGCGACGCCGAACCCGAGCAAGAACCAGAAGGTCACCGTCAACAAGCGCCATAAGCTGCCGGAGGGCGTCTTTTCGCTCAGGCTGCATTTCGCGAAGCTGGCCAGCGGCCGGCACCTCAATATCCGGATCGTCTATGAAAAGCTCGCCGTGGGCGGGGGGCTGGCGGGCCTTGCCCTGCCGCGCGAGGTCGAGCGGACCCTGCTCTATGTGCAGACCCTGGGCAAGGGACTGCTCACAATCGGCGCGCCGACCGAACACGGCAAATCCACCACGCTGACCCTGTGGCTGGCCGATCTGCTCGACAGCCGCGGCGGCAAGCTCACGGTCGCCTCCGTCGACGACCCGCCCGAAGGACTCGACCCCCGCATTATCTATTTCCCGGTGCAGGATGGCGGCGACGGCGAAACGGACAGCT
>CAZNNJ010000060.1:0-7825 GCA_964574305.1 uncultured Rhodospirillales bacterium
AGGGCCGCGCTGGAGAAGGAATGCGAGGGACGCTTAAGCGTCGAATTCCACGTCGCCCCACCGCTCTTGGGCAAGCCCGACCCGTGAACCGGCCGCCCGAAGAAGACCAAGTTCGGCCCCTGGACGATGCGCCTGTTCAAGCTGCTGGCTTCGATGAAGCGCCTGCGCGGCACCAGCCTCGACATCTTCGCCCACAGCGAAGACCGCAAGACCGCACGCCGCCTGATCGCCGAATACGAGGCCCTGGTACCTGAGCTGCTGATCGGCCTGACACCGGCCAACCATGCGCTGGCGGTCGCCTTGGCTGCGATCCCCGACCAGATCCGCGGCTACGGCCCGGTGAAGGCCCAGAGCGTGGTGACGGCGAAGACCAAAGAGGCCGGGCTGCTGGCGAAGTTCCGGGCGCCGGCGGAAGCGGTAGCGGCGTGAGGATTTCGTAGGACGGATAAGCGAAAGCGTAGTCCGCCGCTCGATATCGCAACGGTCCCGTTGCCGTACGATGTACGGCTGCAAGTGTGCCGGAGAATAGGTCCCGGCATCCTAGGAAATTTGCAGCTACAATTTGACTCCTAAAAGCCTATATTGTAGCTACAATCAATGTATGAGTGGGACCTTGCCAAAGCTAGGGCCAACCTTGCCAAACATGGCGTCCGGTTTGAGCGGGTCCACGATTTCGAGTGGAACAGCGCAATCGAGCGCGAGGATGATCGGGAGGACTACGGCGAACTGCGCATGGTCGCCCTGGGCTTCATCGGCCAGCGCCTGTACGTGCTGATTTATACGCCGCGCGGTGAAGCGGTCCGCGTCATTAGCCTACGGCGCGCGACCAAACGTGAGGAGCTAGCCTACTATGAAGCCCAAACCTGATCACATCTCCCAAGAGGCATGGGATGCGGTGGAATCGCCCGAGTTGGATGCCAAGTTTGTCGCGAGTATGAAACCATCTGCGCGCACTCGGGGACCACAGAAAAATCCGACCAAACGCCTCGTGTCTCTGCGCCTCGATCCAGATATCGTCGACCGCTTCCGCGCTACCGGACCGGGCTGGCAGGCGCGGATCAACGAGACGCTGCGGGAGCATTTACCGAAGTAACGTTCATACCCGGTGGCGGCGTAACAGCCGAAGCGCATTGTCTGACCATCGGCACGTCGCCATTGTGCGGCGATGCTGATGGGGAGATTTTCCATGCGACGGTTCGGGACTGACGATCGCCGAGAGGCCGATGAAGTTTCGCTGCAGCGGGCCTATTATCGCGACATCGCCGGCCGCTACGATTCTTTCCATATTGATGCGCACGACAGAAGGAGGCTGGGCGAGCACGACCTGGCCGCCGCCTTCATGACCGGCGTCATTCCCCTTCTGGGCATCCGTTCGGTGCTGGATATCGGGGCAGGGACGGGGCGGACGCTGAGCCAGCTGAAGGCGAGCCTGCCGCTGCTTCGCATCGTCGGCGTCGAACCGTCCGAGGCGTTGCGGGAAGAGGGTTACCGCAAGGGCCTGACCGCCGAGGAGCTGGTCGAGGGCGATGCACAGGCCTTGGACTACGCCACGGGATCGTTCGATCTGGTGTGCGAGTTCGGGGCGCTTCACCATATGCCCAGGCCACCGGGTGGGGTCGCGGAAAGGCTCGGTGTGGGGCGCGTTGCGGTTTTCATTTCGGCTTCGAACAATTCCGGCCAGGGCGGCCGGCTGGCGCGCCTCATCAAGCAAGGCCTAAACGCCTGCGGTCTCTGGCCGCTGGCTGACTTTCTGAAGACGCGGGGCAAGGGCTACACGATGTCGGAGGGCGACGGGCTGGCCTATTCCTATTCGGTGTTCAACGACTATCGGCAGATCGAAAAGGCCTGCGGCAGCGTCCATATCGTCAATACGGTTGGCGCCCGGATAGACCCCTACCGTACGGCCTCGCACGTCGGGCTGCTGGGTATCAAAGCGGGCGTCAAAACCCCGTGATCCGCCGCAGCTTGCGCACCGCCCGGTCCATCAGGCTGGGCGGCGCGGTGACGAGGGGCGGCGGGGATGGTGCGTCGGGTTCCGTCGGACGGTCGATCAAGCGCTGGGCCACGTAGGTGTGCGCGCGCTGGCAACCCGGCGGGTGGCTGAATTCGGCGTACCAGCCGTTGCGATTCAGCGCCTCCATGAAGAAATCGTGGGTGAAACCCAGCTCCATCCAGCCGTAGCGCCGCATGCAGAAGACGCTGAGCGCGTCGAGGCGCGGACCCCAGGGATAGGGCACGCCGGGCTGGGGAACGGGCACTACCGGCTCGCCGCAGAGGATCAGGCGGCCGCCCGGGGTCACGCGATCCTGGAGCCGCCGCAGCAATGCCTCGAAATCGAAGGCGTGATGGAAGGCCTCGAAAAAGAAGATGCGGTCGAAGCGCTCGCCCGCAAAGCCCTCGCCGAACGCCGCCCGTTCGGTCCGCAGGGTGAGGCCCATTGCCTCGGCCTGGCGTCGGATCATGCCCAGCGCGGTCTCGTCGATATCCACGCCATGGGCGCTGAACCCCATCTTGGCCAGCATCAGCAGCAGCTGCCCGCTGCCCGGGCCATATTCCAGCACGCTGGCATTGCTGTTCGCCGGCAAGGCCATCCCGCGCAGGATCTGGCCCCAGCTCTCCAGGAACTCGGCGACCATGGAAGTATCCTGAAAGACCCAGGGTGTGAGGCCGATGAATGGATCGGGCGGCGCGGGCAGGTAGGCCTTTTCGTCGCGCGCCGGCTGATAGCCGTCGCCGGCACGCCCGCGCAGATCGAAATAGAGATCCAGCGCCGCCTCGCGATAGGCGGGCGAGAACGGGTCCAGCCGCTTCATCCGGTCCACCGCGGGGTGGTGGACGGTGATCTGCGACAGCCTCTGATGTGCGGCGCCGTCGGGCACGTCGCCCATCGCCTCGATCTCGGCGTTGAACTCCGCGAGGGTGCGAACCGTTAGGGTCATCCGGAAGTCTTGGTTTCGGAGCCGCGACGATATCGCGAACGCCCACGCCCCGCCAGCCGCGCCATTTTCGCACAGAGGTCTTTACATTCGTTCAGTCAGTTTACAAATGTAAAGGCAACGCACGCGCGAATGGTGCTTGCGAACGATCACAGGAGAGACGGTTATGGCTGAGGTTAGCCAGGCGGATTTCGATTACTTCAACGGCAGCATCAAGAAGATCGGCACCAACAGCTCGGTGCTGGTCTCGTCCTCGCCGTACCTGAACAATGCGCGGCTCAGAGACCTGATCGCGCAGGAGATGCTGCGCCGGAACGGCGCCGACGTGCCCAACACTGCGTTCATTCCCGAGGTCGCGCAGATCCTGCACCAGCTGGAGGATCACGCCACCATCTTCCGCCTGTTCGAGGAGGAGAAGCAGCGCCTGCCCGAATTCAAGGCCTGGCTGGAGCGCCGGCAGCTCGCCGACTTCAAGGCCGAGGAGGTGAAGGACTGCGCCCCCGGCACGCTGGGCGCGGTGATCTATGACTTCCTGGCCAACAGCGGCTACCAGAACGACTTCTTCTTCCAGGGCATGAAGATCGAGACCGATTTCGACTATTACCTGAAGCAGCGCACGCTGACGCACGATCTCGAGCATATGATCACCAGCTTCGAGACCGATCATGCCGGCGAGATCGCGCTGCTCGCCGCCAATACACGCGCCTATTACGCCTATTTCCGGCCGGAGCTGGCGGCCTTCTTCAACCGCACCGGCACCTATCTGCGCGCCAAGACGATGATGAAGAGCGGCCTGTTCTATCCGGAATGCTTTAAGGTCGAGCTCGACGCCGAGGATTTCGGCGCCGTCCAGGGCCGCAACTGGAAGAAGCCGCTGATGATGCTGCCCTGGCGCGACCTGGTGAACACCCAGGTCAGCGAAATCCGCGAGACCTACGGTATCACGCCGGTGAACCCGCCGGGCTACTGGAGCTGGACCACGGCGATCAGCGAGGACCCGCGCGAGGGGCATCAGTTGGCGATGGCGGCGGAGTAGCCGCTAGTACACCCCCTTCGACAGCCCGCCGTCGATCGTGATCGCCTGGCCGGTGACGTAGCTCGCGGCGTCGCTGACCAGGAAGGCGGCCAGGTTACCGAATTCCTCGGGATTGCCCAGGCGGCCCAGCGGGACGCCCGAGGCGATGCGGTCGAAGGCCTGGTCAGCCGGCTGGCCCTTGGCCTCGGCCTGGGCGCGGGCGACCTTGCGCATGCGGTCGGTCAGGATATAGCCGGGCAGGATGCTGTTCACGGTGATGCCGTGCGGCCCGTATTCGTTGGCCAAGGTCCGCATCACCCCGATCACCGAGGAGCGCAGGCTGTTCGACAGGGCCATCAACTCCACCGGCTGGCGCGCAACAAAGGAGGTCACCGCCAGCACCCGGCCCCATCTCTTCTGCACCATGCCGGGCAGCACCAGCTGCGAGAGATGCACCACCGTCTCGACCAGGCTCCTATAGGCGTCCTGCCACTGCTCCAGCGTAATCGATTCGAACGTGCCCGTGGGCGGGCCGCCGGTGTTGAGCACGGCGATGTCGATCGGGCCCAGCGCCGCGTTCGTCTCGCGGATCAGCCGGACACGATCGTTGGCGGAGTAGAGATCGACGGGAATGCCGACCACCTTGCCGCCCGCGCCGGCGATCTCGGCCCGCGCGGCCTCGACCGAACCTGCGTCGCGGCCGCAGATGACGACGGCGGCGCCTTCCCGGGCCAGCCGGTCGACGGTGGCGAAGCCCAGACCGTGGCTCGAGGCGCAGACCAGCGCCACCTTGCCCTTGACCCCCAGATCCATCGCCTATCCTCCCTGCTGACCGCTTGTTCCGTTTCGCCGGCAATGACATTGTGCGCGCGAACGCGCCATTCAGGATAACAAGCAGGCGCCCGAAATGACCATGGGGAAGGAAGCATGCTGAGCGAGGCCGAAGTCCAGACCATCGCGGAGGAATTGTTCGCCGAGCATGAGCGCAAGACGCCGTTCGTGCCCTTCCCCGACCGTGTGCCGACGATGGACGACGCCTGCCGCATCCAGGATGCCCATGTCGCGCTGCTGACCAAGCGCCTCAGCACCACCGTCGCCGGCTACAAGGTGGCGCTGACCTCCAAATCGACGCGCGACTGGCTGAAGATCGACGAGCCCTGCATCGGCCAGGTGCTGGGCAACCGCATCCACCAGTCGCCCCACACCGTGCATCTCTCCGGCTATGTCCGCTTCAGCATGGAGACGGAGATCTGCTGCATCATGGACAAGGACATGGAAGGCGACTGCACCGTCGACGATGTGCGCCGGAATCTGCGCTCGATCCACACATCCTATGAGCTGGTTGAGGATCGCGGCGCCGACCTGACGCGGCTGGACGCCCACTCACTGGTTTCCGACAATAGCTGGAACGGCGGCATCGTCATCGGCCCGCCGGCCGACACGACGCTGGACATGGAGAACCGCTCAGGGCGCCTGCGGATCAACGGCCAGGTCGTCAAGGAAGGCAACACCCGCGACACGATGGGCGGCAGCCCGTTCGCCGTGATGGCCTGGCTGATCGGCCATCTCGGCCGCCGCGGCAAGGTGCTGAAAGCCGGCATGCCCGTGATCACCGGCAGCATCATCGAAACCCAGTTCCCGATCGCGGGGGACGTGCTGTCCTTCGAGGTGGACGGGATGCCGGCCTGCGAGTTGAGGGTGGTGGATTAAGGCGCTTCACGCCCGGCATTCACCCCCACCTAACCTCCCCCATCGAGGGGGAGGGATATGAAGGAAAGCGCCCATGATAAGCCCTCCCCCTTGATGGGGGAGGGTTGGGTGGGGGTGGAATCTGGGAGTTTGCGCGACGCTTACGAACTCGCCCCGCCCCCATATACGATCTGCACGCGCCGGTTCTGCGGTTCCTTCACGCTATCGGCCGTGGGCACCAGCAGGTCGCGCTTGCCCTTGGCAACGATCTCGATCTCCGACGATGGAATACCGTCCTTCTCCAGCCGAACCGCGACGGACTCCGCGCGGCGGCGCGACAGGCGCATATTGTAGGCGTCCGAGCCGACCGTGTCGGTGTGGCCGGTGACGGTGAGCTGAGTCACCTTGGCTGGGCCGGCGTTCGATGCCGCCTGATCGACGATCTGCATCGCCTGGGGCGTCAGGTCCGACTTGTTGAAGTCGAAGAACACCAGATAGCTCTTCGGCGCCGGAACCACAGCGGCGACCGGCGGCGGCGTGTAGGGCGCGGACGGTGCCGGGGCCTCGGACGAGCCGCCGAAATGGTAGCGGATCTGGGCGCCGATCATCCGAGGTTCACCAAACTCGTTCGCCACTACGCCGAAGACGTTGTAGAGCCCGAAGTTCTTGGTGACATAGACCTCGTCGGTCACGTTGGTCGCGAACATCGCGACGTCGAGCGGCATGCCGTAGACGTTCCTCAGGTCCGCCCTGAGGTTGAGCAGCCCGTAACCGTCGATGATGCCGGTGGCCGAGTAGGTGTTGTCGCCCCGGACATGCGATTGATAGGAATAGGTCGCCGAGACGCTGAGATTGCCCCATTCCTCCGGGATCGGAATGTCCTGGCGCGCGGTGAAGCTGATCTTGTTCTTGGGCGCGAACGGAAATTCGAGCCCCGCCAGGCTGCCGACCAGCGGATCGATGAAGGTGTTGTACTTCGCGTCGATCAGCGAATAGGCGAGCGACAGCTCGGTCCCGGACATCGGGACCACCGTCCCCAGGAACTCGACACCCTGGATCTCGGCCGAGGCCGCATTCTCCGTCACTGGGGAGCTCAGGCCGTTGATCAGCTGGGTCACCGAGCGCTGGATGTTGGTGTAGTCGTCACGGAACAAGGTCAGGTCGGTCCGGGCCTTGACGCCCATCAACTCCCAGTCCGACTTCACCGCGAGTTCGACCTCGGTCACATATTCCGGCTTGAAGCTGCTGAAGGCCGACTGCTTGGGCGTGCTGAGGTTGAACCCCCCGCTCTTATAGCCGCGGCTGCCCCTCACATAGAGCAGCGTCGTCGGCGTCAGCTGGTAGCTGAGGCCGGCGGTCCAGGTCGGCGCATGGAAGTTGCCCGAGGATGCCAGCAGGCAGTTCGGCGCGAAGAAGCCGGGCTTCACGGCGCAGAGGCCGCCGAACGAAGGGATGACGATCGCGCTGTCATCCGACCGGTAATCCCAGGTGTAGCGATAGCCCAAGGTCAGCTTGAGGCCGTCGAGCGCGGGCAGCACGCCGCCGAAATCGTAGTCCAGCTGGCCGTAGACGGCCTGGGACCGCTGGGTCGAACCCTCCTGAACCTGGATCAGCGTTGGCGAGAAGAACTTCGGCGCCAGCTGCAGGTCCTGGATGACGTCGAATTCGGGGAAGGTCGTGGGCGAGCTGTATTCGAGATAGCCGCCGACAGTCACCTGCAACCGGTCGTCGAGCGCCTTGCCGCTGAATTGCAGCTCGTCGCTATATTGCTGGCTGGCCGCCGTCCAGGGCTCGCCCTTGCGTGGCAGCACGTCCTGGATCTGGAACGGCGTACCGTCGAAATCGGTCAGGAAGGCCGAGTTCTTGTCGACCTGATAGGCGGCGATGTTCTTGAGCGCGAACCGGTCGGTCACATCCCAGTGGGAGATGTTATAGATGCCGTAATCCCACTCTTTGTCGATCGAGAGCGGATCGTTCTCGGTCTCGCGCGGGCCGCGCGCGTTCTGCTGGGCAAGGTATTTCTCGGCGGCGGCGAGGCCCACGGTATTGACCAGAGTGCCGTTGGGATTGATCCCGGTCAGCACCACGCCCGGCCCGTGCTCGTCGCGGTACAGGCTCGAGAAGATGGTGACGTTCGCGAAATCGTCGGACGGCGGCCTCACCTGGACGCCGACGATCCATTTCG
>CAZNNJ010000060.1:7835-14080 GCA_964574305.1 uncultured Rhodospirillales bacterium
GGGTGGCGGCGGTCCAGTCCTGGGAAGTGGGGGAGGTTCTGGAAATCGTGGGACGGGCGCAGGACCAGGGTTGCGGGGAGGCCCCAATAGTGGCGGTTGCTGTAGTCCTTGCCATGGACCGGGCCGGGGCCGACATCGATCGTGTAGCCGTCGCGCATATTGATGTCGCCAGAGAGCCGCAGCAGCACCTTGTCGCTGACGATCGGCACGTTGATCGCGGCTTCCAGCTCATGCCAGTTGTAGCTGCCGACGGTGATCTGGCCGTAGCCCTCGAAATTGTTGGTCGGCTTGGCCGGCGTGAACAGGATGGCGCCGCCGGTGGTGTTCCGGCCGAACAGCGTGCCTTGCGGCCCGTTCAGCACCTGGACGTTCTCCAGATCATAGAACTGCCCAGGCCCCGTGCCGCCCTGGAAGGTACCGATGCCGGTCTGGCCGTTCACCAGCGGCACCTCGGCGAAATAGACGACGACGCCGGCGCCGGCGCCCAGCGACGCGGTCTGGCCGCGCAGCGAATAGCCGCTGCCGAAACCGGCATTGTTGTTCATGATCAGGGACGGCACGAACACGGTCAGGTCCTGGGCCGATTCGATGTTCTTTGCCGTGATGTCGGCGGCGGTGAAGGCGGTGATCGCGATCGGCACGCTCTGCAGCTTCTCCTCGCGCCGGCGGGCGGTGACCACGATCTCCTCCAGGCCGGTATCGGAAGCTGCGGCGGTCTGCGCCAGGACGCTCCGCAGCGGTGCGGCTGAAAAGCCCGTCAGGGCCACGACGGCGGCGCCCGCCACCAGACCCAAACGATGAGATGTGAAGATTCCAGCCTTGGTCGGCATTTCGCCCCTCCCCCTGAACGTCGTTCGTAAAGACCCTTTGATCGGGACTACGTCCGGGGCTGGGGATGCCTCAGCAGAATTTTCGTCCGGGCATCAGACCTCGTGATTGGTGGTTACCTACCTTTCTCGTCATGCCCGGGCTTGACCCGGGCATCCACGCGGAATGTCCAAGCGCAAAACAACGACCTTCGGCACGGGCGGAAACCCGTGGATGGCCGGGTCAAGCCCGGCCATGACGATCTGTTGAGAAAGCGAAAACGGCCAGCGACACTACGGACCGAACCGGTAGCTGATCTGGGCGCCGAAGATGCGCGGCTCGCCGTAATCGGCGCCGGCGACGCCGAAGATGTTGTAGAGGGCGGAGACGCGGGTCCGGTAGGCGGTATCGGCGGCGTTGGTGACGAACAGCGACAGGTCGAAGGCACTGCCCATCGCCTGCTTCCAGTCCAGCCGCAGATTGACGAGGTCGTAGCCCTCGATCACGCCGGTGCGGTCGAAATCCGGCCCGGCATCGACCGAGGATTGCAGCAGCCAGGTCGCGGCGAGGCTGATATCGCCCCAGTCCGCCGGCACGGCCAAGTGATAGCGCCCGGTCAGGCTGGCCTTGTTCTTGGGCGTGAAGGGAAAGCGCAGCCCCGACAGGTCGCCCAAGGTCGGCGATGTGTATTTGTCGTAGCGCGAGAAGAGATAGGAATAGGCCAGCGACAGCTCCGTCCGCGCCGTCGGCAGGACCGTGCCCTCGAACTCAACCCCCTCGATGGTCGCGACGGCGGCATTCTCGGTCACCGGGGAGGAGAGACCGTTGATCAGCACCGAGATCGCCCGCTGGATGTCGGTATAGTCGGTATGGAAGGCGTCGATGTCGGTCCGCGCCTTGGCGCCGAAGATCGTCCAATCGGCCTTCAGCCCGATCTCCACGTCGGTGACGAATTCGGGCTGGAAGCTGGAGAAGAGCGAATGCTCGGGCGTGTTCAGATTGAACCCGCCGCTTTTATAGCCGCGCCGCCCCGTGACATAGACCAGCGTATCCGGATCGACTTGATAATCCAGCCCCAGCGTCCAGGTCGGCGCCTGGAACCGGCCGGATGAGGCGAGCGCGCAGTCGGGCAGGAAAAACCCGGTGCGCTCGACGCATTTGCCACCCGCATTGGCGATATAGATGTTGTTGGCGTCCGACCGGTAATCCCAGGTGTAGCGGAAGCCGGCGGTGAATTTGAGCCCCTCGAGCGGCGCCCACAGGCCGGACAGGTCATAGCTCGCCTGGCCGTAGACAGCCTCGGTCCGCTGCGTGGTGCTGCCCCGGGCGACGATCAGGCTTTGCCGGTAGACGCCGCCGGTCTCGATCGGGACCATGACGTCGTATTGCGGCACGCCGCCCGGCTTGTCGTATTCGAGATAGAAGCCGGCCGTCCATCCCAGCCGCCCGCCCAGCGCCTTGCCGGTCGCCTGAAACTCTTCGCTATACTGCTCCCCGCTGCCAGCCCAGCGGTTGGGGACGCTGGCATCCTGGATGGCGAAGGGGCCGGCGTCGTAATCGATGATGCCGACTGAGTTCTTATCCGCCTGATAGCCCGCGATGTTCTTGATCGTCAGGTCGTCGCCGATATCCAGGCGGGCGATGTCGATCGCGCCATAGGTCCATTGCTTGTCGATCTGCGCCGTCGACAATTCCGTTTCGCGTGGCCCGAGCGTCCGCTGGAGAGCCAGATAATCGACGATCCCAGGGAACGCGCCGACCGCCAGCCCGCCCGGCTTCACCGCGAAGATGCTGCCGCCGGTGCCGTTCTGATGGACGTAGAGGCTGCTGGCGATCAGATAGTTCTCGAAATCGTCGCTCGGCCGCGCCACCAGCGACAGGCGGAAGGCCCAATAGTCGCGATTGTCGTAGTCCCGCCCCGGGAAATAGGGGCCGGCGTCACGCGTATAGCCGTCGCGCATCGACACGTCGCCGGCGACGCGCAGCAGCAGCCGGTCGGGAACCAGTGGGATGTTGATCGCCGCCGCCGCCTCCCGCCAGTTGTAGTCGCCGAGCGTGAGCTGGGCGTAGCCGTCGTAATCGTCCCTGGGCTTCTGTGGCGTGAACAGGATGGCGCCGCCGGTGGTGTTGCGGCCGAACAGCGTGCCCTGCGGCCCTTTCAGCACCTGGACATTCTCCAGGTCGTAGAACATGCCCGGCCCGGTACCGCCCTGGAACGCGCCGGTGGCGTTCTGGCCGTTGATGAACGGCACCTCGGCGAAATAGGCGACGACGCCCGGGCCAGCGCCTAGCGTCGAGCCCTGGCCGCGCAGCACGAAGCCTGGCGCGATGCCGGCATTATTGTTCATCACCAGCGACGGGACGTAGAGGCCGAGATCCTGGCTGGAGGTGATGTTGCGGTCTTTGAGCTGGACCGAATCGAACGCGGTGATCGCGACCGGCACGGCTTGCAGCCGTTCCTCCTTGCGCCGCGCGGTGACGATCACCTCCTCGATCGCACCCCTGTCGGTCAGCACGATCGCGTCGGCCGCGGCCTTGCGCGGTGCGGGTGCCGGTGCGTTATCCGCAACCTCGACCGCGATGATCACGGTCTCGGGATCGACGAAAGTGACGCGGACGGGCACGTCCCTGAGCAGGATCGCCAGCGCCTGCTGCGGCGTCAGTTTGGCCGTCAGCGGCGCGCTGACGCGGTCGCGCGGAAAATTGTCCGGGACCGCGATCGACAGGCCAGCCTGCCGCCCTAGCTCAAGCAATGCCGCCGCGAGCGGCTGGGCCGGAATGTCGACGGCAACGCCGGCGCTGTCGGCGGCCGATGCCGGGACGGCCGCGAGCAGCAGGGCAATGACCGCCGGCTGCATGAGCCGGGATACCCGCCAACCCGCACCCAACAGTGCCAGCGCTCGGTCTATGGCGCCGCGCCTGCCCAATAACCGGCCCCTCCCTCAATCTTCTTATCTGGGATCGAGCTTAACGGTCGGGCAAGGCCAGCGGAACCGGGAAAAACATCTTGAAAATTCAAACCGCTGGATCGCGCGAACACATCTTTCGTGCGAATCGCGTCTTTTGGCTGGACAAGACCGTGAACTGCGACTCACTTTATAGCGTCAGGCGGAACATACCGCCGGCAAGCAAGGGGAGGCGACGCGCGCATGAGCCGGGTGGACCCGACGGAGTTCGAGGAGAGCTCGTTCGTCCGGCTGTTCAACACGGCCGTCCGCGACCTGCGCTTCTATCTGAGGCGGAGGCTGCGGCGCGAGGACGACGCCGACGAGATCGCCCAGGAGGCGATGCTCCGCATCTGGAATGCCCGGGCTTCGGTCAGCGCGGACAGCGCCCGGCCACTGCTGTTCCGCATCGCCGCGAACCTGGCCATCGACCGGTTGCGCGACGCCCAGCGCTGGCGCTTCCCCGACATCGCCGAACACACTGAGCCGGCCGAGACCGTGTCCGCCGAACGGATGCTGGCGGCGCGGCAGGAACTCGAGATCGTCGCGGCCGCCATCGCTGGCCTGCCCGACAATTGCCGCACCGCCTTCGTGCTGAGCCGGATCGACGGCAAGAAGCATGCCGAGATCGCCGCCGAGATGGGCATATCCAAGAGCATGGTCGAAAAGCATGTCGCCGAAGCGGTCTTCCGCCTCAGCCTGGCAAGAAAACGCCAAGAGCGTGCGGTGCGGTAACATGGCTATTGAGGAAAAGACCCGCCTGATCGTAGTTGATGGGCGGGAGAGATAAGGTTTTGACGAGCGAGCTTTCCGAACAGGTTCTGCGCGAGGCGAGCGACTGGTTCGCGCGGCTGGATGGCGGCGACGCCACGGCCGAGGACCATCTGCGCCTGGCCGACTGGCTGGCGGCACGGCCCGAGAACCTGAAGGCCTACGATTTCGTCTCCGACACTTGGCGGATCGCCACGGGCGCCTATGACATGGCGCCAGCCCAGCGGAGCAAAGTCCCGCGCCGACCCTTGCGGCGCAGCCTGGCCGTCGGCGGCGGCCTGGCGCTGGCGGCGGCGATCGTCGCCGCGGTCGGCGTCGGGCTTTACAGCCAGCAGCCCTGGATCGCGCAATATCGGACCGCCGTCGGCGAGATCCGCACCGTGGCGCTCGATGACGGCACCGCCCTGACCCTGAACGGCGCCACCGCGCTCAACGTCAAATTCGCCCATGGGCTGCGCGAGGTTGAGGTGACCGGCGGAGAGGTCTTCGTCAGCGTGGGCAAGGACCCGGCCCGGCCATTCCATGTGCTTGCCGGCGGCCGCACGATCGAGGATATCGGCACCGCTTTCGACGTGGACATGAAGGGGCAGGATGTCGACGTGTCGGTCGGCGAAGGCATGGTGATGATCTCAACGCCCGAAAACCGGGAAACCGGCAAGGTCGTCCTGTCCAAGGGGCAGGCAGTGACCTATGCCGCCGACCGGATATTGACCGCGCCCCGGACCGTCGCCGCGCAGCAGGTCGGCACCTGGCGGGTCGGCATCTTGAGCTATGACCAGATGCCGCTGGAATGGCTGGTCGCCGACCTGAACCGCCAGTTCGGCGACAGCATCGCCGTGCCCGATCCCGAGCTTGCCGCCATGCAGGTGACGCTGACGCTGAAGCTGCACGACCGCGACACCACCGTCGGCACGCTGGAGAAACTGCTGCCGGTCCACGCCGTCCCCAACGCTTCGGGCGCGGTCGTCCTGGTCCGGGAAAAGCCTTGATTTCAATGCCCGTATGAAATCCGCTTGCCGGACTTAACCCGACCTGTCTAGGTTGGGCCGGGCTCAACAATGATTTTCGAGATCGTCACCAAGCGATCCAGCCTGACCGCGTGAGCCTGGAGGAAGTGGGATTGACGATCGCGACCGAACTGCCGCCGGAGGCCGTTGAGCCGGAAATTGTGATCGCCGACGCGGCCCGGCCCGGCCTTGCCTATTCCTGGATCGTCGTCGGCTTTCTGATGGTGCTCTACACGTCCAGCTTCATCGACCGGCAGATACTGGGATTGCTGGTCAAGCCGATCCGTTCCGATCTGAAAATCGACGATTTCCAGTACGGGCTGCTGACCGGGCTGGCCTTCGTCGGCATCTATTCCATCGCCGGCCTGCCGATCGGGGTTCTCGTCGATCGCTGGAGCCGCAAAGGCGTCATCCTGATCGGCGTCACCGCCTGGTCGGTGATGACCGCGGCCTGCGGCGTGACCAACTCCTTCGGCGCCCTGTTCGCGACGCGCATCGGGGTCGGAGTCGGAGAAGCGACCTTGTCGCCGGCCTCCTACTCGCTGATCAGCGACCTGTTCCCCAAGGACAAGCTGGGCCGGGCGCTGTCGCTCTACGGGTTGGGCATTCCGATCGGCTCGGGCCGGGCCCTGGTAAACGGCCGCCAGGTGGTGAGCACGAACGAGGCGATCGGATCGATCGACCTGCCGGTGGTCGGCCTGACCCGGCCCTGGCA
>CAZNNJ010000061.1:0-1420 GCA_964574305.1 uncultured Rhodospirillales bacterium
TTTTGTTTTACGAAACTTCGCCCCACCTGTCGGGGCTGAGGGGCGGTTTCCGCTGAACGCTTTCGTACCGCTCACTGGCGTACCGCCTGCCGGCCTGGCCTGCTGCGCCGCGCTGTTGGCCGCGGGCCTGTCCGCCGCGCCGGCTCACGCCGGAACCGCCCGCGCCGCGGTGACCGATACGGGCGCGCCCAAGACCCGCACCCTGGGCTTTGCCGTCACCTCCTTCCCTTACGCCATCTATAAGGGCACCAACGACTGCCCCGACGGGATGGCGATGGCGGCCAAGGAAATCTATCTGGCGGCCTCGACCCCGGCCGAGCGCGCGCGGCTGACCAAGCCGGAGAATCTCAAGGAGTTCGAGCAGAAGGCCTATCACACCACCGACGGCAAGGACCTCTGCGAGGCGCCGGATTATCCCCGCGCGCCGCAGCGCACGTCGCAGAGCAAAATTTCCTATGGCATGAGCGTGGACGGCACGACCGATGGGCATGCCACCGACACGACCTGCGCCCATGAGAAATTCACCGGCCCGAACGGCGAGCCGGCGATCGACAACCAGACCTATCGGGTGCTGGGCTGCTCCTCCAACTTCCGCGGTTTCCCGGGCGAGGAGGGCTACCTCGAATCGTTGCGCAACGCCTCGTTCAAGGATGGCGGCACGACCATCCTGATCGAGGTCACGGGCGTGAAGGACCCGAAGAATTCGGACGACGTGACGGTCGGCGTCTATAACGGGACCAGCCCGATGATGATCGACGCCAACGGCCATATGCTGCCCTATGCCAGCCTGACCGTGACCGAGGACAAGAAGTTCCAGAGCACGCTGCACGGCAAGATCGAGAACGGCGTGCTGACCACCCAGCCAGGCGATATCGCGATCGAATATGATTTCGGCGGCTATCCCAGCTATTTCCACTTCAAGGCGGTGCGGCTGAAGCTGCAGCTGAATGCCGACGGCAGCGCCAAGGGCATGCTGGCCGGCTATCTCGCCGTCAGCGATGTCGACTTGACGGCGCACGCCAAGCAGGCAAGCGCCGAGATGATCGGCTATGACTGCCCGACCTTCAGCCAGGCCGTCCGGCGCTATGCCGACGGTTTCAAGGACCCGAAGACCGGCCAGTGCACGGCGATCTCGACCGCTTTCAATATCGACGCCATCCCGGCCTTCGTGATCCATCCCGAGGATTCGAAGAAGACCGCCGAAGCCGCGCCCGCACACTGAGTAGATTGTCGATGAACACGCGTTTCGCGGCCCTGGCCGCGCTTTGTGCCCTGAGCCTCGCCGGCTGCGGCCCGTCCGAACCGAAGACCGGCGGCCCGCCGGTCAATTCCCAGCCGCCCCGCGCCCCCCCGTACCGGCAAGTGAGCCCCGCCCTCTTCCCCCCCCCACCCCAGCCAGGCCGCCCGTTGCGGCCCGGGG
>CAZNNJ010000061.1:1430-14059 GCA_964574305.1 uncultured Rhodospirillales bacterium
ACTTGCGCGAGGAGGCCGTTCGGTTCTGCGAAGAGGTGCGCCGGCTGCGGCCGGTCCGAACCAAAGACCGGCGGGGCCCCGGTCAATGCCCAGCGGCTCAGCGCCGCGCAGTACCGGCAGGTGATCGCCGACATCTTCGCCCCCGACATCAAGCTGGGCGGCCGGTTCGAGCCGGGCGCCCGCAAGAACGGGCTTCTGGCGGTCGGCGCCTCGGCGGTGTCGATGTCGCCCTCGGGCTTCGAGCAGTACGACACGATGGCCCGCACCATCGCCGGGCAGGTGGTGGACGCCAAGCACCGCGATGCCCTGGTCCCGTGCAAGCCGGCCGACGCCAAGAAGCCGGACCAGGCCTGCGCCACGGCGACGATCACGAAGTACGCCCGCCTGCTGTTCCGCCGCCCGGCGACGGACAAGGAGATCGCCGGCCCGGTTGAGCTCGCCGGACAGGCCGCGGACGCCAAGGGCGATTTCTATACCGGCCTTTCCTATGGCTTGGCCGAGCTGCTGGATTCGCCCAGTTTCATCTTCCGCAAGGACATCGCCGAGACCGATCCGTCGGACAAGACGCAGCTGCGCCTCACCGGCTTTTCCAAGGCGGCGCGTCTCTCCTTCTTCCTGTGGAACACCGCCCCGGACGAGGAGTTGCTGCGCGCTGCGCAGGCGGGCGAGCTCGACAGCACGTCCGGCCTCGACAGCCAAGTCGACCGGATGCTGGCCTCACCCCGGCTGGAGAACGGCGTCAGGGCCTTCTTCGTCGACTTCCTGGATTTCGACCAGTTCGATTCGCTGGCCAAGGACGCCGCGATCTATCCGGTGTTCAGCCAGAAGGTGTCGCATGACGCGCAGGAGCAGACCTTGCGCACCGCGGTCGACCTGCTGGTGACCAACAAGGGCGACTATCGCGACCTGTTCACCACCCGCAAGACCTTCCTGACCCGCAATCTGGGGGTCGTCTATCAGGTGCCGGTGGCGAGCGAGAAGGATTGGGAAACGCACGAATTCCCGGCCGACGATCCCCATGCCGGCATCCTGACGCAGCTCAGCTTCACCGAGCTGCATGCCCATCCGGGCCGCAGCTCCTCCACCCTGCGCGGCAAGGCGGTGCGCGAGATTCTGCTGTGCCAGGTCGTCCCCTCCCCGCCCGCCAACGTGAACTTCACGGTGGTGCAGGACACCAGCAATCCGAAGTTCAAGACCGCGCGCGAGCGGCTGACCGCCCACCGCACGGAAGCGACCTGCGCCGGCTGCCACAAGATCATGGACCCGATCGGGCTGGGGCTTGAGAATTTCGACGGCGCCGGCCAGTTCCGCGCCGCCGAGAATGGGGCGCCGATCGACGCCTCGGGCGAGATCGACGGGCTGAAATTCGCCGACGCGGCCAGCCTGGGCCAAGCGATCCACGACAATCCGGCGACCACCGCCTGTCTAACCAATTCCATGTACCGCTATGCCGTCGGCCGCGATTTCGACCCCGGCGAGCGCGAGTTCCAGACCTGGCTGGGCACGCAGTTCGCCGAGAAGGGCTATCGTCTGACCGATCTGATGAAGACCATCGCGACCAGCGACGCATTCTTTGCCGTGCGCGCATCCGCCGGCGCCGTTAAGGAGGCCCAAAATAATGAATAAGGACTTTACCCGCCGCCGCGTGCTGCGCGGCATGCTGGGCGGCAGCGCGATGACGCTGGGCCTGCCTTTCCTGGACTGCATGCTGAACACCAGCGGCACTGCCCTGGCCGGCGGACGGCCGCTGCCGATCCGCTTCGGCACCTGGAACTGGGGCTGCGGCATGAACCCGCAGCGCTGGGTCCCGACCAAGACCGGCACGGATTACGACCTGGGGCCGGAGCTGAAATACATCGCGCCCCACCAGAAGCAGATCAATGTCTTCACCGGCTTCAAGGCGATCCTCGACGGCAAGCCCAACCTGCCCCACATCTCGGGCATGCAGGCGGTGCGCGCCGGCGGCGTCGCCCCGTCGATGGCCAATCCGATGGATATCCCGACCATCGACGTGCTGGTCGGCGACACGATCGGCACCGACACGCGCTTCCGCTCGCTCGAGGTGACCGCCACCGGCGATCCCAAGCACAGCTATTCCTATCGCAGCGCCAACGGATTCAACCCGGCCGAAATCTCGCCCGTGGCGCTCTATACCCGCATCTTCGGGCCGGACTTCCAGGACCCCAACGCCGCCGATTTCAAGCCGGACCCCGGCATCATGCTGCGCAAGTCGGTGCTGACCGGCGTGCGCGAGCAGCGCGAGGATTTCCTGAAGCAGCTGGGCCAGGCCGATCGCACGCGGATGGACGAATATTTCACCTCCGTCCGCCAGCTGGAGCAGCAGCTCGAACTGCAATTGCAGAAGCCGCCGCCGGCCGAGGCCTGCCATGTGATGGCCAAGCCCGCCGACGGGCCGATCGGGACCGAGATCGGCGTGGCGATGGCCAACCATAAGATCATGGCTGAGATCATCGCGATGGCGCTGGCCTGCAACCAGACCAAGATCTTCAACGTCGTCTTCTCGGACTCCGCCTCGAACCTGCGCATGCCGGGCGAGCAGATGATCCACCACCTGATGACCCATGAGGAGCCGGTCGACAAGGATCTGGGCTATCAGCCCAAGGCCGCCTTCTTCGTCGAACGCAGCATGGAATCCTGGGCGCTGTTCGTTGCGACCCTGGCCAATATCAAGGAGGGCGACGGCACGCTCCTGGACCGCTGCCTGGTGATGGGCCACTCCGATACCGAATATGCCCGCATCCATTCGATCAGCGGCATCCCGGTGATGACCGCGGGCAGCGCCGGCGGCCGGATCAAGACCGGCATCCATGTGAGCGCGATCGGCGAGCCGGTGACCCGCATCGGCTTCACCCTGCAGCAGGTGATGGGCGTGCCGGTCGAGAAATGGGGCCAGGGCACGATGCAGACCTCTAAGCCGGTCAGCGAAATCCTGATATAGTCAGTTTTCGCTTACCTGGAGGCCACTATGTCGATGCAGCCCGCCGCGATCGAGGATTCGCATGTTTTCACCTATCCGCGCGGCTGGTTCATGGTGGCGCGCGCCGATGAGGTGACGGCGGAAAAGCCGCTGGCGCTCAAGTTCTTCGGCCGCAAGCTGGTCGCCTTCCGCACTGCCGATGGACAGCCTGCCGTGCTGGACGGCACGTGCATCCATATGGGCGCGGCGCTTGGCGTCGGCGGCACGGTCGACGGCCAAGGGGTGCGCTGCCCGTTCCATAACTGGCGCTTTGGCCCGGGCGGCCGCTGCAACGACATTCCCTACAGCAAGGTCATCCCGCCCAAGGCCCGCGTGAACGCCTATCCGGCGCGCGAGCTCAACGGCAACGTGTTCATGTGGCACGACCCGGGGTTCGGCGAGCCGGAGTATGAGGTTCCGGACATGGCTGAATATCGCGACGCCAAGTGGGTGAAGTGGGACCTGGTGCGCAAGGACATCAAGACGGTGCCCAAGGAGATCGTCGACAATATCGCCGACCGGGCGCATTTCCCGATCGTCCACGGCGCCCATATCGCCGAGTTCAAGAACAGCTTCATCGGCCACAAGGCGACGCAATACGCGCTCAACCTGCATGAGACGCTGGCAGCGGAGAAAGGCGGGGCACTGCCCTCCCACGCCACCTATCACGGGCCGGCCTATCTGCTGACCTTCCTGGACGGGCCCTATCCTTCCTGGATGCTGATCTGCCACACGCCGATCGACACGGAGCATGTCGCGGTCTGGTACGGCACGATGGTGAAGTGCGAAGGCGAGATGACGCAAGAGTTCCACCAGGTCGCCGCGAACTATGTCGAGCTGGGCAAGGTCGCCTTCTATCAGGATGTCGAGATCTGGGAGAACAAGGACCCGGCGCCGCGGCCGCTGCTCTGCGCCGGCGACGGGCCGATCCTGCAGGCCCGGGCCTGGTACGCCCAGTTCTACCGTCCGCGCGACGCAGACGCAGAGCAGGTCGCCGCCGAATAATCTCAAAGCCAAGGGGGGGTAAAGAATGGTCACAGACCTTGGTCCTGTCGGCACGCTGACCGACAATCTGGCCTTCCCCGAAGACCCGCGCTGGCACAAAGGGCATCTCTATTTCGCCGACATGCTGGACCGGCGCGTGGTGCGGATCGACCATGACGGCATCGTCGTGACCCTGGCGACCTTCGAGGACAGCCCGTCCGGCATCGGCTTCCTGCCCAACGGCGACATGCTGGTCGTGTCGATGTTTCACGAGCAGCTGATCCGGGTGGACGCCAATGGCAACAAGAGCCTCTACGCCGACCTGGGGCCAGTGACCGGCGCCGGCGTCAACGACATGGTCGTCGACCGCGAGGGCCGCGCCTATATCGTGCAGTTCGGCGGCGACACGCACGAAAAACCGGTGCCGAGCCCGCTTGTCGTGGTCCAGCCCGACGGCACGGTCGGCACCGACGGCGAGGGACTCCTGATTGGCAACGGCATTCGCATCACCGACGACGGCAGGACGCTGGTGGTGGCGGAAAGCGCCGCCGGCCGGATCAGCCTGTTCGATATCGGCACCGGCGGGAAACTGTCCAACCGCCGGATCGTCGCCCTGCCCGATGGCCATTTCCCGGACGGTATCTGCCTGGACGCGCAGGGCGGCATCTGGGTGGCGGCCCTCTGGAACGGCCTGATCCGCATCACCCATTCGGGCGAACTGACCCACCGGATCAAGCTGGAGGGCGACCGCAACGCCTATGCCTGCATGTATGGCGGCGCGGACCACGCCACACTCCATATCTGCAGCGCCGGCCCCTATGACAACGAAAAGGCCCGTATCACCCGAGCGGGGCGGATCGAGACGATCGTGACGGGGTTCACCGGCGCGGGGCTGGACTAAAAGCGGCCTTCAAAGGACATACAAGCTTGCATTACGCCTGCCCGAGACGATATCATTTCCTATAACGATATCATCGCAATCAACAGGCAAAGTGATGGCAAGTCTGGTCGTCAGAAACATCGAGGAAGGCGTCAAAGCCCAGTTGCGCATGCGTGCCGCGAAGCATGGACATTCAATGGAAGAAGAGGTCCGCCACATACTGAAAGATGCGGTCGAGCGTGATCCGCCGCGGAATCTGGCTGACTTGGCGCTTGAGATTTTCGGCCCAAAACACGGGATCGATCTTGATATTCCGCGTCCCGCCTCCAGCCGAGAGCCTCCTCATTTCGAGTCCGCCGAATTCGGCGTTGAATGATCCTCCTCGATACGAATGTTTTGTCGGAATTAATGCGTCCGGGCCCCGAGCCGCGCGTGCTCGATTGGCTGCGCTATCGACCATTGTCCGAGCTGGGCACCACGACGATCAACGTCGCGGAGATCAAACACGGTTTGGCGCGCCTGCCCAACGGTCAACGTCGCCGCGATCTGGAAAAGAAGTTGTTCGGTCTCATGTCCCGCGGTCTTGCGGGTAGAGTTTTCGATTTCGATCAGGCTTCCGCCGACATTTTTGGGGACATCATGGTCCAGCGTGAAAGATCCGGGCGCCGTCTGGAAGGCTATGATGGTTTAATTCTCGCTATCGCGAAATCCCACGGCGCCGAAATAGCGACGCGTAATGTTTCCGACTTCGAAGGGTGCGGTGTCACTATCATTAACCCCTGGATGTTCACACCGCTGGCATAACTCGGAATTTCGTTTCAGCGCGCCAGCCTCTTCTGCAAAAACGTCCTTGCATGCCCGGGCGGAAAATCCTCGATCCGGCCAAAGCGCTCGAAGCCTGCGCGTTCATAGAATGCCGCCGCGCCCGGATCGAACGTGTCGACATAGAGGCCGGCGCAGCTCCGCGCCTGCGCCAGTATTTCCACCTCTGCCATCAGCCGGTGGCCCAGCCCGCGGCGGCGCCAGTCCGCATGAACCCAGAGCTGGCGGATATAGCACCAGCCCCAATGCGTGGAGCCGTTGAGGCCGCCGACCACCGCGTCGCCGGCATGGGCGACGATCGAAAGCGGCAGTTCGCCGCGCGGGCCGAACCCGGCCACGATCTCGGCGCTGAGGGACGAGCCTATGTGCTTGGCGCCACTATTTTCCGTATCCTCGAAAATCGCGATATTAAGGGCGTCTTCACGGTTCAACCCTTTGGTCATGGTCCCGCACTTTCAGCGTTTCGTCCCCCGGCCGCCGGGATCATGGTTGATGGCGGCCCTGTTCGCAATCGCGGCTTGCACCGCGCATGCGCAGGGTTCCGCGTCGCGGGTGAGCGATTACCGCCCGGTTTTTCAGGAATGCCGCGGGGGCGATGGCGAATCGCGGCTTGCCATCCGGCGCATGGAGATCGACGGGAGCGGCATGATCCTGACTGTCGAGCCGGCCACGCTGCAGACACATCTCGAGCGCGACCAGGACTGGACCTGCTCGGACACCGACGATCAACGCGAGAAGGACACGCGCTATATCCGCGCCGTCCGCCTGTCCAGTGCGCCGCACGGCGAGGATAAAGCGAAGCAACCGAACGTCATCGCCGATGGCGGACTGACCCGTGGCTCGGCGACAGGCACCTTCATCACCGGCGACCTTTGTCCGAGCCATCGGCATCTCGACCGCGTTTTCCTGGAGAAACTGGAAACCCCCGGGTCGGCGCTGCCGGTTGCGCTAGCAATTTCCGGGACCTGGCTGACCCACCACCAAGCGGATTTTCAATGGCTCCGCGACCAGGAGCATGCCGGTGCGCTCAGGATCACCTGGGTGGATCATTCCTATGACCACCCTTATGCCGCCGGCCGCCCCCTCGCTGCGAATTTCCTGCTCACCCCCGGCATCGACACGCGGGCTGAGATCCTGGACACGGAGCGGCTGCTGATCGCCAACGGCGAGACTCCTTCGGTGTTCTTCCGCTTTCCCGGCCTGATCTCGAACCCCGCGCTGATGCGGATGGCGGGCGAGTATCACCTGATCGTGCTGGGGACCGATGCCTGGCTGGCGAAATCGCCGCAGGCAAGGCCGGGCGACATCGTCCTGCTGCATCTCAACGGCAACGAGCCCGCCGGGCTGGAGATTTTTTCAAGCCTGCTCGCCGCCGGAAAGCTGCCGAAGCCTTTCCGACGGATCGAGGAGGCTCCTGCCGACTAACGTCCGCCCATATGACGCCAGCCGCCGCCATGATGGCCCAGCAGCTCAGGCGCAAGCTCCTTCTGGCTGTCGCTGAAGGAGGCATAGAGCGGCTTCAGCGCCGCGATCACCTCGTCCATGTTGGCCGAGGCGGCGGTCAGCATCTTCTGGCGCATCTCGAGCCGCGCGATCAGGTCGGAATGCACATCGCCGTCCTTGTGCTGCTCCCACTTCGCGCGCATCTCCTCGACCTCGGCGTCGCGGGCCTTGGCCTGCTTGCGCACGATATCGGCGAACGCGTTCCACTGCGCGGTCTGGGCCGGCGTGATCTGCAGCGCGGTCTTGATATAGGCGAGGCGCGCCTCCGCCCTCTGGCTGGGCAGCATATGGTGGTGGTCATGCATGCCGTCCTGTGCCGCCGCCTGCTGCTGCGCGATCGCGGCTGTGCCCGCGATGCCAAGTCCTGCAACCATGGCCGCCGCGATTATTGTGCGTGACGAAGCCTTCATGATGTTTCCGCTCCAAAACGATAGACCGCGATTGGTCCGCTATTGTCACGCAAGCACGGGGTGACTCCTGCGTCCGGTTGCGCCCCCGTGAAGCCCTTGCTTGCCGGGCATGCGGAGGCGCGCTTATGCTGGCGACTCATGGCCGAGCCAACGGTCACCGGGGAAAATCGTAAGACTATCCATGATCGCGCATCGTATCGGCGGTCCCATGATCCTGGCCGTGCTGGCGGGAGTCCTGGCGCCCAATTGTCCGGCGGCGGCTCAGGAAACCGATGTTACCGACACGGCGGCCGGCGCCGCCATGGAGGAGATCATCGTCACCGCCCGGCGGCGGAACGAGGACCTCCAGAAGGTCCCGATCGCCATCACCGCGCTGTCGGCCGCCGACCTGCGCGAGAGGCAGGTCGAGCGCGTGACCGACCTGCAGCATTTCGTGCCGTCGCTGGTCGCGACCAACTCCACCAACCGCGACGCCGAGCAGCTGTCGATCCGCGGCCTGCCTGGCGTGGTCGCCTATTTCGCCGAGGCGCCCGTCGTCTCCTCCCTGTCTGCCGCCGCGAGCGGCCCGACCAGCACGGGCAGCGGCTCGGGCACCGGGCTCTATTACGACCTGCAGGATATCCAGGTTCTGAAAGGGCCGCAGAGCACGCTGTTCGGCGGCACCACCAGCGGCGGCGCCATCCTGTTCGAGCCGAAGAAGCCGACCGGCGACTTCGAAGGCTATGTCCAGGTCACCGCGGGCAATTACGGCGACCATGAGCTGGAGGGGGCGGTGAACGTGCCGGTCGTGCCGGAGAAGCTGCTGGTCCGCCTGGCCGGCCAGACCCAGCAGCGCGACGGCTTCACCGAGGACGTCGTCCACCACAAGGACCTGGACAATCGCGACTCCTTCGCCGGCCGTATCGGCATCACAATCCAGCCGTGGGACGATTTCGACAATTACCTCGTCTATTCAAGCTATTATAACCACAACAACGGCACCGGGGAGCAGCTGACCGCGATCAATCCCGATCCCAAAAGCCCGGCCTTGCTCGTCTTCCCGGCGATCTATCGGGCGCTGGCCGAGGAAGCGGCGTTGGGGCCACGCGCGACGGCGCTCGATACGGACGAGATCGGCAAGGAATACACTTTCCGCTTCGTCGATATCGCGCAGTGGCGGGCGGCGGATGACCTGACCATCCGCAACATCGCCGCCTATGCCGAATCCAAGTATCTGTTCCGCTGGGACCTGGACGGCAGCGACCTGCCGCTGATCGCCTCGACCAATCCCAACGGCTGGTCGAACAGCGTCGCCGCCTATAGCGAGGAGCTGCAGTTCCAGGGCAAGGCGCGCGACGGCAATCTCGTCTGGACCGCCGGCGGTTTCCTGAATTTCGTGCATCCCGCCGGCTATTCCTACGTCCAGTCGATCGAGTTCGATACGCCGCTGGTCAATGCGATCATCCACAACCCGCTGACCACCACGAGCCGCAGCATAACGAAGGAGCAGGCGGTCTATGCCCAGACGACCTATGACCTGGGCGACATCACCGACGCGCTGGCGGGCCTGAAGGTCACCGCCGGCTACCGCTATTCCTTCGATTATGCCTCCAGCCTGCAGAACGCCTATAACGGGGCGAATGGCTGCGAGAACTTCCCGGACCGGTCGGTGCCGAACTGCGCCACCGCCGAATCCGGCCATTTCAGCCAGGGCACCTGGACCGCGGCGATGGATTATCAGGTGACGCCGGACCTGCTGCTCTATGCCACCGGGCGGCGCGGCTATAATCCGGGCGGTTTCAACCTCTACGCCGCGGCGGGTCAGTCGCGGAAATACCAGCCTGAGACCGTGGTCGACATCGAGGCGGGGGTGAAGGCGAACTGGAGCCTATGGGATATGCCGGGCCGCATCGCCTTCGACGGCTTCCACGACCGTTACAACAACATTCAGCGCGCCGTCGCCTTGGTGACCACTGGCATCAACACCAACACCGAGAACGCCGCGCTGGCGACTCTGGAGGGGTTCGAGTTCGAAGGGAAGATCAACCCGATCGACTCCGTCGAGCTGTCGGGTATCTATGCCTATTCGAACTCCCGCTACGTCAAATATTTCTCCCCGTCGGCCGGCAATCTGAGCGGCCTGCCCTTCACTGGCGGCCCGCGCAACCAGTACAGCAGCACCGCCCGCTACACGCTGCCGGTGGCCGAGCGGCTGGGCAAGATCAGCGTCGCCGCCACCTATAGCTGGCAGGCCCATATCCAGATTTCCGACCGGGAGCTGGGCAGCATCCTGCCGCCGCACGGCCTCTTGGACCTGCGCATGGACTGGAAGGACATCGCCGGCCGGCCGGTGGACGCCGCCTTCTTCATGACCAACGCCACCGACCAGGTCTATCTCGTCGGCGGCACGGTGGTTTACGACGCGCTGGGCGTGAACCCGGTGCTCTACGGCGAGCCGCGCATGTGGGGATTTCAGCTGCGCTACAGGTTCGGGCCGGGGGGTTCGGGGCTTTAGGCGCCCTTCATGAAATCCCTCGCCCTCCGGGAGAGGGTTACGTAGGCTTAGCGAACGGAGTGAGCTTAGCCGGAGTTGGGTGAGGGTAACCCCGCCGCCAAACCGCACCCTCACCCTCCCACCGCTGCGCGGCGGGCCCCTCCCTCTCCCGCGGGGCGAGGGGCTTTCTGAGGCTATGCGCCGGCCAATTCGAACTGGTCGTGCAGCCCAAGCTCCCGCGCGATCTCCCGTACCGACGGCAGCACTGCCTCGCCCATCAGCCTGATGGCTTCGAGGGAGCTTTCGTGGTCCAGGCGGCCGTCGTTGGGCCAGAGCATGAGCAGGCCGGGGCGGGTTTCCTCGAGCCACCAGCGGAGGCGGGCGATCACCTGTTCCGGCGTGCCGACGACCATCGTGCCGCGTTCGATCTGGCCTTCGAGGGAGCGTCCCGCCGCGTCGATGGCGGCGCGGCCGGTGCGGGCCTCGTAGCTGGAGTAGCCGGTGGGGGCGATCCAGGTCGGGCGGCCGAAGCCGGCGAATTCGCCCGACATCCACAGATGCTCGCGCGCGTTGCTGAGCGCCTTCTCCTCGGTATCGGCAACGATGCAGCGGACCAGATAGCCGCGATGCTGCGGCCCGGCCTCGAAGCCGGTTCTCGGCGGCGATCTTGTCGTAATAGCCCCAGATGCGCTTGGTATCGTCCATCGTGGTGTTGAGGCAGACATAGGGATAGCCGTGGCGGGCGGCGAACTCGATCGTCTCCTTGCTGGTGATGCCCGGCACCCAGACCGGCGGATGCGGCTTCTGCAGCGGCACGGCCCAGGGGTTGACGATGCGCTGCTGGTAATGCTCGCCCTCCCAGCGCCAGGGGCCGGGCACGGTCCAGGCCTTGATCAGCAGGTCGTGCGCCTCATGGAAGCGCTCGCGGTTGTAGGCGGGATTGACGTTGTTGGCCAGTTGCTCGGCCCCGCCGGCGCGCACGATGCCGGCGACCAGCCGGCCGCCTGAGATCATGTCGATCATCGCCGTCTCTTCGGCGAGCTGGACCGGATTGTCCCAGGTCGGCAGCGGGTTGCCGAGCTGGACGATCTTGACCCGCTTGGTCCGCGCCGCGACCACCGACGACATCACGGTGATGCGCGCCTGCATGCAGAACGGCGCGTTGTGATGCTCGTTGACCATGACGCCGTCGAACCCGACCTCCTCCGCCAGCTCGTATTCGCGGATGCGCTCGGCATAGAGGCGGCTGGCGGCGACCGGATCGAAGAAGCGGTTGGAGTGGATCAGCACATTGTCGCCCGGCCGGCGCGCCGGATGATCGAACGGGTGGAGCGCCCAGGCGTCGGGCTGGCTGAGCTCCGAATAAGGCTGTTCGGTGAAATAGGAGATCAGCATCCGAGGAAATCCTCGACCAGGGCCGCCAGCGCATCCGGCGTCTCATATTCGGCCATGTGGCCGGCGGGAATTTCGGCGGAACGGGCGCCCAGCGCATCGCGATAGGCCTCGGCGCAGGACCGCGGCACGACGGCGTCGCCGCTGCTCCACACCACCAGCGACGGGACCCGAATACCGCGCAGCAGGTGCGGCAGGCCGAGGTCGAACATCGCCGGCTTCCAGGCGATGCGGGTGGTCATCTCACGGTTGCGGTCGAGGCGGGCACTGCGCCCCTCGCCCTCCTCCGCGCGCTGCCGGTCATAGACGGCCTGGTCGGAAAAGCCGAGGCGGGCATAGTCCTCGGCCTCGATTAGGAACTGGTCGAATATCTCGCCTTCGGGCGGCTTTATCCCCGTCGGGGACTGCAGGATCAGCTTCGTCACCCGGGCCGGGCTATGCGCTGCCAGCTCCGCCGCGACCCAGCCGCCAAAGCCGAGGCCGAGCCAGGCGCCTGGCTCGCCTTCCTGCATGTCGTCGAGCATGCCGATGAGGGCCGCCAGATCGGTGACGTTACGCAGCCATTCAGGACGCGCGGATGCGTCATAGCCCGGCAGCGACGGCGCGATAACATGGAAATTCTGTGCCAACCGCGCATGCAGCCCGGTCCAGCCGGCGCGGCCGGTATCGCGGGGAAGGATCGTCAGGCGCGGCCCCTCCCCGTCCGAGATCACGTCGATCTCGGTTCCGGCAACCGATTGCCTGAATGAGCGCATCAGGCCGAAGGGTTCCGCTCGGCGAAGACGCTCTTGAACGCCCATTGCGGATAGGGCAGCCGCGTGGCGCTGGCGGCGTCGAGCCTGGCCAGGTCCTCGTCGCTCATCGTCCAGCCGGGCGGGGCTGTATTTGCGCGAAGCTGCTCCCCGTTGGCGGCGCCGAACAGGACGGTGGAGATCGCCGGCTTGCGCAGCAGATAGTTCATCGCGACATTGCCCATCGAGCAGCCCCGCGCCTCGGCGATCTCGGCCAGCGCATCGGTGATCGTGTCCAGCCGTTCGCGGTCGATGCCGCCGCCCGGCGCCCCGGCCAAGGTGCCGCGCGCGCCCTCGGGGTCGAGCTTGCCCCGGCGGAACTTGCCAGTCAGCAGACCCAAGGCGACCGGTCCCCAGACCGTGCTCCCGACACCCTGGCCGAGCCCTAAGGCCCAGA
>CAZNNJ010000062.1:0-14030 GCA_964574305.1 uncultured Rhodospirillales bacterium
CGCCGACGCGCTCGCGGTCGCGATCTGCCACGCCCATCATCGCGCCACCGCCAGCGATCACGACGGTGCCGGCTGCCAGTCCCGCCGGAGCTGCCGCGGCACCGAGGCCGAGCTGCGGCGCACCCGACACGATGCCGCTCGCAATGCGATTGGCAGAAAAAGCCAGGCCGGCGATCGTCATCGAGGCGAGCAGGATCGTCAGCGCGTCCTGCAGGCTGAGCTCCATTGTCGGATCGGTCGGCAGGACCTGGTTGAATAGCTGCGTACCGATGCCCGTCACGACGGCATATGTCAGGATCCGCACGCCCGAGGTTACGACCTGGCCGAGAACGGGCTCAGCAATGAAGGACGTGCCGCGCCACAGCGCGAAGGGTACTAAGATGAAACCCTTCAACGTCGTCAGCTTGAATTCGATGACGGCGAGGAAGAGCATGATCGCGAGCACGAAAAACGCGATCAGCGTCACGATCCAGGACACGCCCATGACCAGGATCTCGCCCAAATTCCAAAAGACATTGGGAAAGCCGGCGAGCCGCTGGATCTGTGATAGTAGGACGTTCGCCGCTTGCACCCCGGCATGGGCAAGCTGCCCCGGCTGCAGGAAGGTCGAATAGCTCAGGCCCGACCCGCTCGCCTTCAGGCCCAGCTGAGCGAAGCTATTGAAGACCGCTGTGGTCAGGGTCTGCCAATTGTTGAGGATGAAGGCGAAGATGCCGACATAGAGGATCTTCTTCGCGAAGGCCTGGATGACGTCATCCTCGCCGAGGGCCCAGGCCAGCGCAGCAAGTGTGCTGTCGATGCCGACCAGCGTGGCGACCAGAAATCCGACATCGCCGGAGATCAGACCGAAGCCGCTGTCGATATATTGGCTGAAGACCGTAAGGAAATGGTCGATGATGGAGACGTCATTGCCCATTTGGCGGACCTGACTTCGGTGGCGGCGGCGATTTCTGGCTGTTCGGCTGAGGATCGAGAACCGCGTGGTTCGGGAAGACGTCGACCGGCTTCGGCGTATAGCCGCCTCCTCCGCCGAAGAAGCGCTTCTGTTCTGCGGCGCGTGCGGTCTTGCAGCGCGCATCGTCATTCGATTCCATGCCCATGTGCACGCAACGTTCGAGCTCGCTGCGGAGAAGCGCATGATCTTTCAGAAGATCATCGACACTCTGCCCAAACGAGTTGCCAGAACTCGCAAACGAAATTGCAACTGCGGAAAGGATAATTGCAGTTTTCATGGGGAAACACTTCCGAACACTTGAACCGGTGCCGGAGTATAGCCCACGCCGTTGCCATAGAACCGCTGCCATTCTGCTTGCGCCGCGTTTTCGACCTCCGCATGGCGCATCGCTTCGGCGGCTTCCGCCCTGGCCGACGACGCCATTAGATCCTGCGTCGCGGAAAGCTGGCGGGATTGCAGGGCCATCATCTGGTTGCCGGCCTGAACCGCCTGCAACGCACCGACAGCACCCTGGCTTTGGCCGACCAAGCCGGTGAGCATGGCTTGATCGGACGGAATGTTCGACACGATCTGGCTCTGCACCATCATCGTGTGCTGGTAGGTCGCGACCGACGCTGCCCACCTGGCATTCGCATCGGCAATCAGGCCGGCCTGGGTGACGTTGCCACCATAGGTGGGGTAGAGCGTCTGGAACTGCTGCCCGAGGCGATCGACCTGATAGACCAGGGCCTGCGCCTGTCCCATCAGGTTATTAAGCTGCATCATCAGCGTCTGCAGCTGCGACAGGACCGAGAACGGCAGGCTGGTCAGATTGAGCGCCTGGTTCTGCAGCATCTGCACGAACTGCTGAATCTGCGTGATCTGGTTGTTGACTTGCTGCAGCGTCTGCGCGGCCGTCTTGACGCTTTCCGCGAGATTGGCAGCGTCGATGACGGGAATGGCATCGCCACGCGCCATCGGCGCCAAGACAATCGCAAGCGCGGTGACGCCGGCGACAAGACTGTGCCGCAGCCTCCTCACGATATGTCTCCTTCGCCGGCTAGGAGCTCAGAGGCCCGCGCCTCGATCAGGTCGGCGGCCCAGGACAATCCCCAGCTGCGGAGCCATGTCGGCGCGAACGCATCCCTCCCGTTCTCGGCAATCATCCTGTCAATCGCCGCCAGGTCCTCGGCGCGGGAAGCGCCGCAAACGGCGAGAGCCACCGGCCCCAGCGCGAGCTCGAACAGGCGGCATCCGGCGGAGGATTGAAACCAGTAGTCCCGCTTGGGAACCGCCCGGGCGATGGTTTCGATCTGGCGTGCATTCAGACCTAGCCGTTTATAGGCCTCCCGGCTTTCCGGCTCGATAGCACGTGCGTTCGGTAGGAAAATCCGGGACAGGCAGCTTTCGATCACCGCGGGCGCCACCGCCGAGCGGGTGATGTCGGCAAGGCTCTGGGTCGAGAACAACACGCTGGCGTTCTTGCGCCGAAGCGTTTTGAGCCATTCGCGCAGCTTCGGCGCAAACACCGGATCGTCGAGAGCAAACCAGGCCTCATCGACGCCAATCAAGGTCGGCCGGCCGTCCAGCGCCTGTTCGATCCGATGGAAAAGATAGAGCAGCACGGCGCGTGCCGCCTGTTTCGACCCGAGCAGTTCCTCGGTTTCAAACGCAAGGAAGTCGGCTTGATCGACCGTTTCCTGCTCGGCGTCGAGCAATCGCCCGAAGGGCCCCGCGATCGTATAGGGTTCGAGCGCGGCTTTGAGGCGGTTCGACTGCAGCAGCGCGACGAAGCCTGACAGGGTTCGTTCGGCGTCCGGTGCACTCGACAGCGAGCCGAGCGCCGACCAGACAGCACCGCGAACTTCCGGCGTCAGCTCGACATGCTCCTGCTGGATCAATGTCGCGATCCATTCCGCCGCCCAGGCTCGCTCACCCGGATCGTCGATACCGAGCAGGGGCTGGAACGCGACATGCTGACGGCCAGCATCGGCACCCAAGGTCAGATCATGAAAAGCACCACCGGTGGCCAGCACCGCGGCTTTTGAGGAACGGCCTTTATCGAAGAGAACGACGCGCGCGCCGGCATAGCGGCGGAACTGCAAGGCCATCATCGCCAAGAGAACGGATTTGCCGGCGCCGGTCGGCCCCACCACCAGAGTATGCCCCACATCGCCCTGATGCAGCACGAGCCGGAAAGGCGTCGCGCCGGTGGTTCGGGCGACCAGCAAGGGAGGCCCATCAAGATGCTTATTCCGTTCCGGCCCGGCCCATACCGCGGAGAGCGGCAGCATGTGCACGAGATTGAGCGACGACACCGGCATCTGCCGGACATTGGCGTAGCACTGGCCGGGCAAGCTCGACAGCCACGCGTCGACCGCGTTCAGCGTCTCCTCGACCGCGACGAATCCTTGGCTGCGCACGACCCGGCCGATAAGCTTGACCTTCTCGGCGACCGCAGCCTCGCTCTCGTCCCAAACCGTGATCGTCGCGGTGAAGAGGCCGAAGCTGACGGCGTCGGAGCCAAGCTCCTGCAGCGCGACATCGGCATCGAGCGACTGGTTTTCCGCGTCGCTGTCGACCAGCTTGGTTTCCTGCTGCCAGATAGCCTCCCGCAGGAGCGCGGCGATGCCCTTGCGCTTCGACCACCAATGGCGACGTTTCTTGCCGAGCTCATGCTGGGCTTCGGCCTTGTCGAGTGACAGCCAGCGCACCACCCAGCGATATTCCGTCGGCAGGCGATTCAACTCGTCGAGCAGGCCCGGCCAGGTGGCATCCGGCAACCCGCGCAAGGTGAGGGTACGCAGATGGCAGCGTCCCAGCATCGGCGCAATGCCGGGTGTCAGGTCGCAGTCGGGGAGCAGCCCATCGAGATAGAAGGGAAGGTCGGGCACCGTGATCGGATGCCGCCCATGCGTCGACACCGTGCCATGCAGGTAGGCCAGGGCCGCACCATCATCGAGCCAGGCGCATTCCGCCATGATCGTGCCGACGAGATCGAACAACCGATCGCTTTCGTCACGAAAGCTCGACAGCACTTCGCGCCAGTCGACGCCCCGGGTTTCGCCACCTGAATCATAGAGCAGCTGGCTCGCCTGTGCAGCCCGCTCGGGCGCCGGCAAGAAGCAGAAAGTGATGAACTGGTCGCTCTCGAATTGCGCGCCCTGCTGCTCGAACGCGTCACGGCGCTCCTCGTCGATCAGCCAGGAGACCGGATCGGGAAAGCTGCTTTGCGGATATCCCGGCGCCTCACGCCGAGCTGCTTCAACGAAGACCGCCCAGCCTTCGCCGAGGCGCTTCAACGCATTGTTGATGCGTGCGGTCACGGCGATCAGTTCGGCCGCGGTGGACGCGTCGAGGTCGGGACCGCGGAATCGGGCAGTACGTTGAAGACTGCCGTCCTTGTTCAGCACAATGCCCGGCGCCACGAGGCCAGCCCAGGGAAGATAGTCCGCCAACTCACGCCGCTTGGTGCGGTATTCACGAAGATCGAGCATGGCCGCCTCAGACGTCCAGATGCTGACGGGCAGCGCGCAGATGGCGCGCGAACACCGCTGCAAACTGCGGATCCTGTCGGGTGAGGAACAGGGCCGCGGTGTGGCCGATCAGGTACATCGCGATGCCAGCGATCCAGAGCTGGAGACCCAGGCCGACCGCGGCCGACAGGGTTCCGAGCGCGATGGCGACACCGCGCGGGACGCCACCCATCAGGATCGGCTCGGTCAGCGACCGGTGGACCGGAACTTTCCAGCCCGGAATGTCGTCGTCGATCGTCATGCCACCAGCGCCCCGCCGGCAAAGTTGAAGAAGGTCAGAAAGAAGCTGGCGGCGGCGAAGGCGATCGAGAGGCCGAACACGATCTGCATCAGCCGCCGCATGCCGCCCGAGGTCTCGCCGAACGCCAGCGACAGGCCGGTGCCGATGATGATCAGCACGGCGATGATCTTTGCGACCGGCCCCTGGATGGAATCCAGGATCTGCTGGAGAGGCTGCTCCCACGGCATGTTGGTCCCCGCGGCGAGCGCCATGCCAGGATGCATGATGGTAAAGGCCGCGAAGGTCAGCGCAGCGGCGCGCAAATGCTGCTTGAATGGATTGGTCATGCGTCATGTCCCGTCAGAGTGGGTT
Source organism: uncultured Rhodospirillales bacterium (assembly GCA_964574305.1). Lineage (GTDB taxonomy): Bacteria > Pseudomonadota > Alphaproteobacteria > BOG-932 > Roseiterribacteraceae > BOG-932. Next base: position 5,063 of record CAZNNJ010000062.1, read on the forward strand.
GAGATTGAGGTATGCCGATGCTGGTCGCGTTTGCGTCGAGGCCAAGCGGTTCGAGGCTGTAGGTTCCAGCAGGCGATAGGCCCGAGATTTGCCAGATGCCCGACAGGCGGCGCTGGCGGCCGCGGCCGATAAGCACGGCGATCGCGTCGATAGTGTCGGCGATCAGCGCTCGTGGCACCGTCACGACCGCCTCCTGAATCAGCTGCTCCAGCCGATGCAGTGCCCCCATCGGGGTATTGGCGTGGATCGTCCCGATGCCGCCTGGATGGCCGGTGCCCCAGGCTTTGAGCAGGTCGAGCGCTTCCCGGCCCCGAACCTCGCCGATCGGAATACGGTCGGGCCGCAGCCGCAGGCTCGACCGCACGAGATCGCTCAGCGAAATCACGCCATCCTTGGTGCGCATTGCGACCAGGTTCGGCGCCTCGCATTGAAGCTCTCGTGTGTCCTCGATCAGGATCACCCGATCGCCGGTGGCGGCGACCTCCTTCAAGAGGGCATTGGCGAGTGTGGTCTTGCCGGTCGATGTGCCGCCGGCGATCAAGACGTTCCATCGCTCGGCAACGGCAAACCGCAGTGCCGCCGCCTGGCCGGCCGTCATGATGCCGCCGGCGACATAGTCGTCGAGGGTAAAGACGGCGACCGCAGGCTTACGGATGGCGAAGGCCGGCGCGATCACGACCGGCGGCAGCAGACCCTCGAACCGCTCTCCGCTTCCCGGAAGCTCGGCAGAGATGCGTGGGCTTTCGCCATGAACCTCGGCGCCAACATAGCTGGCGACGAGGCGAACGATACGCTCGCCGTCGGCCGCAGGCAGACGATGGCCAGTATCGATCAGCCCGGAGCCGAGCCGGTCGATCCAGACGCGCCCATCCGGATTGAGCATGACCTCGACGATATCGGATTCCGCGAGGAATCCGCCGATCACGGGCCCGAGCGCGGTCTTGAGCATCCGCACCGTCCGCGAGGCCATTGTGGCAGCGGTGTCAGGCGCCGGCATCGGCGTTCTCCTGTGCCTGATCGGCTGCCGCTTCGTCCTGGCCGTCTCGGGCCTGCTGCGCTTCCCGGTACCGTTCCGGCCAGACCTCCTCGCTGATCTCGCGGACGAGACTGTCGCCGCGCTGGAGGCGCCGGCCCAGCGTCTCGATATAGCCCTGGTAACGCTGCGCGCCTTGCGCCCTTGAGGCGGCCTGCTGGCTCGCCGGCACCGGCGCGGTTACCGACAGCCAGAAGCGGACGAACAGCGCCTGCGCCTCGATCGCGATGGTGATGTCGCGCTCGACCTTTTCGAGTTGGCGGGAGATCCGATCCAGCCGCCGAACATAGGCCGCCTCGCGGCGATCGAGGGCGTCCGGAGACAGGAACGATGCCACCGCCGCCTCGACCAGTTGCGAGCGATGGACGCCCTGGCGAATGGCGAGCTCGCCCAGCCGGTCGGCCAGCTTCGGATCGAAATAGCAGTTGAAGCGCAGCTTCATCGCTCACATGCCCATCTGCATGCCGTCGTCGCGATCCATCGCGGCGGCACGGTTGACTTGTCCCTGGACAGTGGCCAGCATTTTCTGCTGCCGCGCGCCATCGTCCGACTCATCGACGACGAATGCGAATTCGTTCTGGCGCGGCGGCTCGAGGCGTGGCGCAACCTCCTCATGCTTGGGCAGTTCCGGCTCTTGCCGAATGCCGCCATCGACGGATTTGGGTGTTCCGGCCGCGACCACTGGCTGCGTGATCGCGATCGGTTTGAGCGCGGTCCAGTCGTCAGGACGCGCTGCTGGCCGGTCCGAGTAGCCGTTCGTCGACAAAGGGGGCGCCTGCAGGAGCCGGCTCATGAAGAGCGGATCTTCGTAATAGCGCAGCTTCTTAGCCCGGATCGGCGGCAGCCCGGCAATCATGACGATTTCGTCGGCCGCCGGGAGCTGCATGACCTCGCCGGCCGTCAGCAGCGGCCGCGCGGTCTCCTGGCGGCTCACCATCAGGTGCGAGAGCCACGGCGCCAAGCGGTGACCGGCATAATTGCGCATCGCGCGCATCTCGGTTGCGACACCGAGGGCATCGGACACCCGTTTGGCGGTCCGCTCGTCATTGGTCGCGAAGCAGACGCGCACATGGCAGTTGTCGAGGATCGAATCGTGCTCGCCGTAAGCCTTCTGGATCTGGTTCAACGACTGGGCGATCAGGAAAGCGCGGATGCCGTAACCTGCCTGGAAGGCAAGCGCGCTCTCGAAGAAATCCAGCCGCCCGAGCGCCGGGAATTCGTCGAGCATCATCAGGAGATTCCAGCGCCGTGCCGGATTCTCCAGCCGCTCGGTCAGGCGCCGGCCGATTTGGTTCAAGACGAGACGGATCAGCGGCTTGGTCCGGCTGATGTCCGACGGTGGAACGACGAGATAAAGCGAAACGGGGTGCCGTGCCTCGACCAAATCGGCGATCCGCCAGTCGCAGCGGCTCGTAACCCGCGCCACAACCGGATCACGATAGAGCCCCAGAAACGACATCGCTGTGGAAAGCACGCCGGACCGTTCGTTCTCGCTCTTGTTCAGGAGTTCGCGCGCGGCCTGGGCGACAACCGGATGCACCCCACGATCGCCGAGATGCTGGGTCGTCATCATGACCCGCAAGGTCTTATCGATCGGACGCTCCGGATCAGACAGGAAGGCGGCGACGCCGGCGAGCGTCTTGTCCGCGCCGGCATAGAGGACGTGCAGGATCGCGCCGACCAGCAGCGAATGGCTGGTTTTTTCCCAGTGATTGCGCCGCTCCAGCGCTCCCTCCGGGTCGACCAGCACGTCGGCGATGTTCTGCACATCGCGCACTTCCCACTCGCCGCGGCGAACTTCCAGGAGGGGATTGTAGGCCGCCGAGGCGGGATTGGTCGGATCGAAGAGCAGGGCGTGCGAGAACCGCGACCGCCAGCCGGAGGTCAGGCTCCAATTCTCACCCTTGATGTCGTGGATGATCGCGCTGCCGGTCCAGGACAGCAGGGTCGGAACAACCAGCCCAACGCCCTTGCCGCTGCGGGTTGGCGCGAACACCAGAACATGTTCCGGCCCTTCATGCCGGATGGTGTGCTTGCCCAGACGACCGAGTTGGACCCCAGCGGGCCCGAGCAAGCCCACGTCACGCACCTCCTCGGGCGATGCCCATCGTGCCGATCCGTAGGTGGTGACGCTGCCGGCCTGACGAGCCCGGAGGATAGAACCGGCAATGGCGACAAAGAAGGCGGCCAGGCCGCCGGCGCTCGCGAATGCGGCTCCCTCAGCAAACACCCCCGGCGCATAGGCGTCGAAATGATACCACCACACGAAGAACAGATGCGGCTGATAGAAGGGAAAACCGATAATCCTGAACCAGGGGAGACCGAGCTGCGACTGGAAGGCCAGTCGCCAGGCGGTCCACTCAGTCGCGGCCCATATGCCGGTCAGCGCCGCCAACAGCGCACCCAGCATCTGGCCCCAAAGGATTTTCGTTCCGGTCATAGGTCCCGTCCGTCACAAGCGAAGCGGGACAGATAAAAGAGACCAGAATGGTCGCCGCGCAACAGCTAAAATCGATGATCGTGGCGGATCGTAGAATTACTTGCCGGCGGCGAGGCCAGGATGGCTTCACGGTGATATCGCTATCAACACCCTCATGCGCACGTCTTCTTAAGCCGCTTATCACCAAATCTTTGCAGACGCTTCACACTCCCGACCGGCCGGCCGCGATAACCTGACCCCACGCTAATTGCCGGCTCGAATAGGAGAGGAAAGGTGAGATCAGAGGCAGACCGAATTTTCGAGATCGCGACAGCAATGGAGGACGATCTGCATGGGCTCAAGGACGGAGCCGACGCATTGATCGCAATCGCCGCGGCCCACCGGCTGAAAGACGTGGGCTGGTGCGGCGAACACCTCCGCCGTCATGCGGATGCCGTTCACGCGCGCTGGAGAAGCTTGTTCGCTGAAAGCGCGGCCGCGCGACGACGATAGAATTTCCGGCAACCAGCCGTATCGCACGTGCAGCCGCTGAATTAGGTGATTGTTCCCGGGCGCGATTGCCTGAGGGGTTCTTGCGCTGGTGGCGTGGCTATTACTCGCGTGACCGCGCGCCCCTTCAATTAAAGAGCCTCAGCGCGGCGAGTACTTTCTCGCGATACGGCCCTGCAATATCCGCTTTGCGCGAGTGATAGAGCCCAAGGGCGCTGGCAGAGTTGCCGCCGGCCAATATCACGCAACGGTCGAGGATCGCGGCGGCAATGATTGCATTCGCGCACCCGTCGTCGCGCACGCGCGCCAGCGCATCATCGACCGACATGGACCAGAGCCGCCCGATCGCTGGGCCCCAGCTCGTATTGATCTGGAACGGCCCAAGATCACGGGTGCCGTTTTTGTTGTCGACAACCTGACCGACATGACCGCCTTCCACCGCAAGGATCGCATACAAATAGCCGGGTGGAATTTGATAGGCATGAGCCGCGGCAGCCAGGCAAACGGCCGTCAATGGCGCAAGCATGGGCTGATCAGTGTCCGTTCTGGATACACTGATAAAAAAACGCGTTATTCGTCGAGTTCACGTTCAAATCATAGAACTGAAGATAGTAGCCGGAATCGCAATAAAAGCTCGACCCGTCACCGCTGCTGCCATGCTGATAAAGAATACCGACATCCGTACTGGCCGCGTAGTTCGTCGAACCCGACGTCGTTGCGTAATTGGCGGTGCTCGCCGAGTTCGCTGTCGTTGCCGTACTCGCATTGCCGTTGAAGTCGGCGTTGGCGCCGCCGCTCCGTCCGTAATAGTCCGCTGCGTAGACACCGTTGCCGCTATAGAGCCCATTGTTGCCGTTGACGTATCCTGTCGCCACCAGGTTGCCACCAGCGACGATATTGCCACTAGCCCGGACCACGCCGACATTCGTGATGTTCCCCACAATCTGCGAGCCGTCCAGCGTGCCGGTAAGCGATGAGGCGCTGGCTGCCGAGTTGGCCGCCCCATTGAAATTGGCGTTCGCGCCGCCGTTGCGGCCGTAATAGTCGGTCGCGTAGACACCGTTACCGCTATAGAGGCCGTTATTGCCGTTGATGTAGCCGGTTGCGATCACGTTGCCACCGGCGACTATATTTCCGCTTGCTTGGATTATGCCGACATTGGTGATATTGCCCACGATCTGCGCGCCATCCAGCGTGCCGGTGAGCGACGTCGCGGACACGGCCTGCTGAGCGTCCGGCAATGTGAAGCCGGTTGCGACCGGAACGTAAGCGGTGGAATCGGCCCATGCCGCATGGGCGAGCAAAGCCAGCGCGACCGCTCCAATACCGGTAATTCTTGTCATCGTGTCGTCTCCTTCATGTGCATTTAGCGAGGGCGATAAGCTGTCCGTAGGTGGCGCTGGGACGGACTCGCAGCGTCCCGGATCCATCAGAGTTTTGCGTGATCACCACGAGATGCGCGGTCCAGCTGGTGCCGTTGTCGGCGGCCCAGGTCTGCACGCCGATAAGGGGAAAGCCGGCGCCGTTGTCAGAGAAGGCGACCGGCGCGACATAGATTTCGGGTGAGCCGTTGGGACAGGTCGGCTTGGGAATTACGAGACCGTCCGGACCTTCCAGCGCATCCTGGATCGCCTGCCCCATCCACCGTTTTTTGGTCGACGAATAGACATCGTCGGCATTCTGGATGTCGTTGCCACCCATATAGAGCGTCGTATTCATTGTGTTCGGCGCCGTACCGGCACCGGGCACCGGATTGGTGAACAGGTAAGGCGGGATGATCTGGCTGCCGTCCAGATAGAGCGAGGCTCCGATATGGCCCGGCGCCGGCGGGCAGGCGGTGCCCGAAAAATTCGCCAGAGTGACCTTGAGTCCCCCATTAGCGCCGATCGCGATATTCTTATTGGTCGAGAGGACGCCGACAGCCGGAATGCCGCCGCCTTTGATGGGACCGCCGGCAAGCTCGATGAGATGACGGGTCGACTGGTCCGGTATCGCCGTGCCGCCGCAGGTCATCACCAGCGCCTGCAGCTGAGTGGCGCTCGCCTGATGCACGATCAGGACATGGCTCTGTCCGTACCCGTTGGCATCGACGAAGCTCGGATCGAGCGCCCCGACCGCTTTCAGGGTCGCGGCTGAAATCTGGACATTGCCGGCCGCTGACGCGGCCAGCACGGCTGAGAACGTCGCTGGGACCGACAGGTACGCGTTCGCTGCCTGGGCGAATGTCTGCACTTGGTAGGCATTCGGGGCATCAAGCAGCAGCCGCGAATTCCGCTGGATCTGAGGCGCTGCATAGAGCAGACCGAGCAGGCTCAAAAAGATCGCCAGGGCGGCGCCGAAGAGATCGCGCATGATGGTCTATCCTCCCGCCTGGCTGACGATGGCGGGCGTCTGACTGGTGACCGCACATGAGGTCGCGGTGGAGGCACCCGTGAAGGGATTTGTCAGAGCATTCCCAGCTACCTGGCCCACGAGCGGATAGCCGCCCCATAGCCGCGCGAGCGCCGCAGCTAGTGCGGATTTCGAAACGGTGGACGGAACGGTGACGTAGGTCGCCACCACCTGCGCCTTGGCGCAGGACGCTATCCCTGATCCCGACCAGCCTGCTGGAAGTGACGGAACCACGACGCCGTTGGCGCCGGGATTCGCCAGCACATAGGCAACGGCGGCCTGATGATAGATCAGCACCTGCTCCGCCAGGCCGTCGGCGGAATTTGCGGCGGCCATCCGATTGCCTGGGTCGGCCGGGCCGGTCCAGGGCATCAGCATCGCCAGGATGAGCAGCAAAGGAACCACCTGATACATCAGCCGGCGACCACGAACCGCATCGCCATTGTTCCAGTGCAGGCAGCTGCCGCGGTCGCGGCACTGACCGGCAATGGGTTCACGGTCGCGGCCGACAGGCCGGCTGCGGAACCAGCGACGGCTATGCCGGTCACGCCGGAGCTTGCCGGCGTTTTCACCATAAGGCGGGCACAGGATGTGGGATCGATATTGGTGTAGTCAGCGAAGAAATTGGCGCTGTTGCCGGTCAGAGCGATCGTCCCCTTCCACTGATTGATTGTTGCGGTGCCGGTCAACGCCTGGAGTGGCAGAAGGGCCAGCGCCTTGATCTGCGCAAACGGGAACGCAGCGGTTCCGTAGCCGCCATTCAGGATGGCGTAGCTCTGCAGCTCGGTTCGGGCCTGCTGCAGCTCGAGGAAGGTCTCCTGGATCTGACTGCTCGAGTTGGATGACCCGAAAACGCCATAGGCGAAGAAGATGCCGATCACGCCGAGGAATAGGGCGAGGCCAATGCCGATAAGGTCGCGCATAGATCAGGCTCGGATTGGATTTTGAGGGTGCCGCCGTCCGGAATTCCGGACGGCGGTGATCGCGTGGGTGCAGTTTAGCCCTGGATGACGAAGCGGACGGCGTTGGTGGCACCCGCGCACGCAGTCGTGCCCGTTGCGGCCGAGATCGGCAGGGTGTTCACCGTCGCAGCGGCAAGACCGGCAATCGTGGCGGCCACCGCGATGCCAGTGATGCCGGCATTGGCGGGCGTCTTGGTGATCAGCTTAGTGCAGGAGGAGGGATCGAGATTGGCATAGTCGGCGTAGAAATTGGTGTTGTTGCCGGTCAGCGCGATCGCGCCCTTCCACTGATCGGTCGCCGTCCCGCCGGCGAGCGCGGTCGAGGGCAATAGCTGCAGTGCCGTTATCTGAGCGTTGGTGAACGCAGCGGTCCCGTAACCGCCATTCTGGTTGGCGTAGGCGGACAGTTCCGTCCGCGCCTGCTGCAGCTCGAGAAAGGTTTCCTGGATCTGGCTGTTGCTGTTCGAGGAGCCGAAGACGCCGTAGGCGAAGAAGATGCCGATCACGCCCAGAAAGAGGGCGAGCCCGACGCCGATAAGGTCACGCATGATGGGTCATTCCTAGGAGGCAGTGGTGGATTGGACGAGGTCCGACATCTGGTTGGTTGCCTCCAGGAACCAGAAGATGACGGCAAATACGGTTATCTGCACGGCATAGGAGATCGCGGTGGAGAGCTGTTTCAGGCTCGCATCCAGTCGCGCGGTCGAGGTTTCGGCCAGCTGGGCGAGCGCATCGCCCGGGCGGTCCGAGACGATAAAATGACGAATCAGCTTGATGGTTCGAGGATCGGGCCACTGATACCCGCTCTCGGCCAGAGCCTCGCCCAGATAGGCATCGTCGCGGGCCAGCACGGCCCGGAGCCGCTCGGCTGTGTAGGGCGGCGAGCGGCGCTCGAGCATCTCGAGAGCGTCGCGTAGTGAGACGCCGGCTTTCAGAAGCGCGCTCAAGGAAATCAGGAAGCCGAGACCGGTCCACGTCTTGTACAGGCCGAACAGCGGAAGCTCGTCGGCGATCTTGCGTGCTGTTCCCGTCCAGATCGGCAACAGCCGAGATATCCCGAGCGGCAGCACGGTGATTGCGCCGAGCAGATACGGCCCGAATGCTGCGAAGAAATCCGAAGTTGCCTTGAGATTTGCCGCCGCACCGTCAAGTTGTACGCCTGCCGGAAGCGAGATGAACAGTGTCGGAAACAGGCTGGTCGACAGATACCAGAAACCGGCAACAAATAGGCCGGCGGCACCGAGCAGCGGAAACAGTGCGCGCCGCAGCGACTTCTTCCAGGCCGTCTGGCGTTCCGACAGGCGCGCCAGATCGCGCAGCCCGTCGCCGGTCAGACCGGATTCCGCCATGGCGGCGAAGATCATGGCTTCGTCGTGCGGCAGCCAGTCGGCCATAACGGCGCCAAAATTCTCACCGCGGTCGAGGATGCGGAAAAGCCACGAAGGGATGGCGGTCGCCAACGGGCGCATCCAGTGAACGAATGGCGCCCGACCCTCGACCTCGATCTGCCTGATCTCCGCCAGCGCCTCCGGCTGGCGGACGGACCGATCGAGGTAGGTGGCGAAGGTGTCATAGCAGTCGAGGCGTTCGCGGCAACCGAAAATCAGATGAGCTACCGCGATCCGGCATCCGGGCCACTTCCCGCCCAGCCGG
>CAZNNJ010000063.1:0-5873 GCA_964574305.1 uncultured Rhodospirillales bacterium
GAGATCCAGATGCGCAAGGTCGCAGCCTTCATGTTCGGCTACATGGGGCCGAAGCGCGAGCTGTTCGGTGGAAAGCCGAAGGCCGACAGCGGCGAATATGTGCAGCCTGTTCCGTCGCGCTGACTGACACGCCAGGCGGGCCGGGGCGTGGGAAGGCGAACCGCGCTAAACCCGCCCGAACATTGGACGACCCTCCAACTGCATAGGGATTTCATTGGATCATGGAGGTGGACCTGCGCGAGGGCCTTGCAAGGCTGGTGGAGCGGCTCGAGGGCAAGGGGGCGATACTGATCGACCTTCAGCGGCTATCGGGCGGTGCCAGCCTGGAAACTTGGTCCTTCATCGCGCAAGGCGCCGCGCGCAAGGATCTGATCCTGCGTCGGCGCGCCAAGCCGTTGGAGGCCGAAAGCGGAGCGGTGAATCTCGCCAGCGAGGCCGCAGTGCTTCGGGCGGTCGCCGCCAACGGCGCCCCGGTTCCCGAGCTCGTCCACTTGTGCGACGAGACGGATGGTCTCGGCGAGGCTCATGTCACCCGACGCGTGACGGGCGAGACGCTTGGACGCAAGATCGTCGCGGACAACCGGTTCGACGCAGTTCGTGGTAAACTGGCCCGGCAGTGCGGACAGGTATTGGCGAAGATCCACGGCACGTCGCCTCCAGTTACTGAACTGCGCGTTTCCGGTGCTCTTGCCGAACTGGATTTGTACGAGGATGCATACCGGACAGCCGGAGCCGAACGTCCGGTGCTTGAACTCGCCTTGCGGCACCTCCGCACGCACGCGCCGCAGGTTGCGTCGCCAGCGCTCGTCCATGGAGACTTTCGCAACGGCAATCTGATGATCGACCCGCAGATCGGTCTGGTTGCCGTGCTTGATTGGGAGGTCACGCACCTCGGCGACCCTGCGGAGGATCTTGGCTGGATCTGCATGAACTCATGGCGCTTCGGGCGCCCTGATCGGCCGGTCGGTGGGTTTGGCGAATATGAGGATCTTCTCGCCGGCTATGAGGAGGGAGGGGGGAAACCGGTTTCGCTCAGTCAGGTCCGCTATTGGCAGGCCGTGGGAACGCTGAAATGGGCTGTCACTTGCCTGATGATGTACAAGAGTTGGGCCGATGGCGAGACGTCATCCGTCGAACGGCCGGTGATCGGCCGGCGGATCTCCGAAACCGAGATCGATCTGCTGAATCTCCTGGAAGGTGGCCTGTGATCACGCACCCCAGAGCCGACGAACTCACGAGAGCCGTGGCGGGGTGGATCGACGAGATCCGACCTTCCCTCGATCCGCGCAACGCCTTTCTCGCTCGGGTTGCGGCCAATGCGTTGGCTATGGTCGCCCGCGAACTCGAGAGCGGCGATGCTGCTCGGACGGCGGCGGCGCAGCGCCTGTCGGAGTTGCTCGGGTGCGAGGGCACCTATCAGTCACTTTCGCTCGAACTCTGCCGGAGGATTCGAGCCGGCGAAGTGGATGCGGGAACGTCCGGTCTGCTGCCGACCCTTCGCGCGAACGTGCTCGACCAGCTGGCAATCGATCAGCCGAACTACAAGCACGAAGGGCCGTCGCGACCTGTCGAGGTATGACGGGCCGGCCTCGAAAGGGGGTACCGAACCAGCATGGACGCTGCAATTGACCTGGACGCGTTCCGCGAGCAGATCCGCGGCTTCTTCGGGCAGGAATACCCGCTCGAACTTTTGGACAAGTATCGCCGCGGCGTCGTATTCGCCAAGGAGGACCACGTCCGTAACCAGAAGGCGCTGCGCGCGAAAGGCTGGCTGGCGGGTGCCTGGCCAGTGGAATACGGTGGCGCCGGCTGGTCGCCCGCGCGCCAGCAGGTGTTCGACGAAGAGGCCGCGCGCGCCGGAATGCCCTACCTTATCCCAACGGCGATCACCTATTTGGGACCGATCATCTACACATTCGGCTCCGACGACCAAAAGCGCCTCTGGCTGCCGGACATCTTGGAATCGCGCACCATCTGGGCTCAAGGTTATTCGGAGCCCGAGGCGGGCTCTGACCTTGCCTCACTGGGCATGTCGGCAGTCCTGCAGGGCGAGGAATACCTGCTCAACGGCGAGAAGGTCTGGACCTCCTATGCCCAATACGCGGACTGGATATTTTGCCTTGTCCGCACATCGCGCGGCGAGCGACGCCAGCAGGGAATAACCTTCCTCTGCGTTGACATGAGCTCGCCAGGCGTCCGCATTCATCCCATCATCACAATCGACGGATTGCGTCGCCTCAATCGGGTGGAGTTCGACAACGTCCGTGTGCCGGTCGCAAATCGGATCGGCGATGAAGGCGACGGATGGCGCTATGCAACAGTGCTGCTCCATGGCGAGCGCCTGTCGTTCTCGGAGATCGGCCGCAAACAGGACGATCTGCGCCGCATGCGCGAACTTGCGGCCCGGACCCCTACAGGGTCTGGAGGCGTCATGCTTGACCTGCCAGGCTTTGCCTCGCGGTTAGCCAGCTGCGAAATCGCGCTGGAAGTCTTGAAGATATCGCTGGCGCGCGTGGTGGAGCTGGGCGATGCGGCCAGCCCTGCGCCGATATCGGCACTGAAGATCGAAGGCACACTGCTGGGCCAGCAGATTTCGGAACTTGGCGTCGAACTGAACGGTTCCGCGACAATCGCCTTCCCTGACCGTGTTGACCCGGATTGGCCAACGTCCATGCCGTTGGTGCCACCTGAGGCGCCCCTCGCCATGGGGGCCTACATATTCGAGCGCGCGATGACCATTCTGGGCGGCGCGACTGAAATTCAGAAGAACATCATCTGGCGTCACCTCGCCGGTTAAAGGGCTCAAATGCCGTATGCCGGCGATAGACCACGAGACACAAGAAAAGGATGGACGATGTCGAAGGATCTCGATTTTACGGGGAAGAAGGTGCTGGTCGTCGGAGGATCGAGCGGCATCGGAAACGGTATTGCCCGCGCCTTCCTGGAGCGCGGCGCGGAGGTCACCATATGGGGCACCCGACCCACAGCCGCAGACTATATCGGTGAAGAGGGCAGCAATCTCGAAGGGCTGGACTACGCCCATGTTGACGTGTCCCAGCCCAACGCCGTGGCAAGGGCAGAAATCCCAGGCGACAGGCTCGACATCCTCGTTCAGTGCCAGGGAACCGTTCTCTACAAGCGGGGTGAATTCGAGGTCGCGGGCTTCGAAAAGGTCCTTAACCTGAATCTGACCAGCATGATGACCTGCGCGATGCGGTTCCAACCGCTGCTCGCCCGATCGCATGGCTCCATGATCCTGATCAGCTCAACCGCGGCCTACCAGACCACCTTCGCAAACCCGGCCTACAATGCCTCCAAGGCCGGCATACTGGGTTTGACGCGGTCCCTCGCCAGAGCCTGGATCGGGGAGGGCATCCGCGTGAACGGCGTGGCGCCGGGCTTAGTCGATACCAAGCTGACGAAGGTGACGATCAACAATCCCAAGCGGCTTCAGGGCGCGCTCGACATTATCCCTCGCGGACGGGTCGGGCAGCCGCAGGACATCGCCGGGGCGGTTCTCTACTTCGCTTCACCGATGGCGGACTTCGTGGTTGGGCAGACGCTTTGCGTCGACGGCGGAGTGACCGTGTGATGGCGCATCAGGCCGGAGCGATGCAGGGGCTCGCCGCGATCATCACTGGATCGGGAAGCGGAATGGGGCGCGCGTCCGCGCAGCTGTTTGGCAGGGAAGGCTGCCAGGTCGCCGTCATCGATCGGAACGGCGAGGCCGCGGAAGCGACGGCTGAGTCCATCAGGTCCAATGGGGGGAAGGCCAAGGCATGGGCGTTTGACCTTGGCGATGCCGGCCGAATTCCAGGCCTCGTGGCCGAGGTCGTCGCCGCGTTCGGACGGCTCGACATCGTTGTCAACAACGCCGGGATCGCGCGCGAGGTCTTCATCGAGCAGCCCGATTACATGGAGGTTTGGGAAAGCAATCTGGCCGTCATGCTGACCGCGCCCGCCCTGCTCGTTCGCGCGGCGCTCCCCCATCTGCGTCAGTCGCCCAATCCGCGTATTCTTAATGTCGCCTCGACCGAGGGGCTCGGGGCGACAGCAGGCATGGGAGCTTACACGACGGCCAAGACCGGGCTAATTGGATTGACCCGTTCCCTGTCCGTCGAGCTTGGACGGGAAGGAATCACGGTGAACTGTATCTGCCCCGGGCCGATCGACACGGCCATGACGGCGGGAATCGAGCCGGAAGCCAAGACGCTCTATGCAAGGCGGCGGACGGCTTTGCGCCGCTATGGTCGGCCTGAGGAAGTCGCCCATATGGTGTTCAGTCTGTGCGTACCGGCAGCATCATTTGTCACGGGCGCGGTGATCCCAGTGGACGGCGGGCTTACGACTCGTCTGGCTTAAGCATTCTGTCGGCTCAGCTGCACGGCGCCTGATGCGCCAGCTGCACCCGGAAGCAATCAGGTCCCGGGCCGCAAGCAAAGACGGATCACGCGCTCAGCGGCAGCGCCGTCGGATTGCGTAGCGCTAGGCCCTGCATGCCGACTTCGCCCGGATCGCCGGCAAGCGTCAGGCGAGGAAGCTCGCGCGCGATGGCGGTCAGCAGCGAACGCATCACATAGCGCGCCAAATGCTGCCCCATGCAGTAATGAACGCCGGTGTGGAAGGTCAAATGGAGGTTGGGCGTCCTCATCTGGTCGAACTCGTCAGGGCGGTCGAAGACCTTAGGGTCGCGGTTGGCCACCCCCAGGATCGAGGCGATCGAGGAGCCGGCCGGGATTTCTACGCCTTCGAGCTCGATGTCTTCGGCCGCAATCCGCGGGACCACGAAACCCGACGGCGCCCAGCGCAGCGCCTCTTCCACCGTCGGATCGACGAGGGAGAGATCTGCAACGACATTCTGATATTGGTCCGGGTGCAGGAGCATGCACATGATGAGATTGGCCGATTGCCGCCAAGTCGTTTCGATGCCTCCCGGCAACAGGAATCGGCAATGTTGGACAATCTCCTGGTCCGATAGCCTACGACCTCCGTGTTCGGCCGAGCCCATGATCGTCAGCATGTCGGATCGGGGCTCCTCGCGCCGGCGTTCGAGTTGGTCCTGCAGGTAGAAGTCCAACTCCTCCACAGCGTTCATGGCAGCCTGCATATCGCGCGGTCCGCCGAAGGTCTTCTCGCCGAGTTCCACAAATCGGGCAAAGCCCTCCTGCGGTACGCCGATGATCGTCGAAATCGACTTGTATGCCGCCGGGAGGGCCAGATCTCGCCGGGCATCGGGCGTTTCGCCGTTCGCAATCATCTTCCTGACGCGGTCGACGAGATATTCCACGGTCGGCACGGTAATGGCCGATACCCAGGCCTTGATCGCTTTGCGACCAAAGATCGTCACGTCGAACAACCGCCGCATGGTGCTATGCTCGAGCCCATCGAGGCAGTTGATCGTCTTGCCGAGTGCCTTGACGTGCATGCCGTAGGCTCCCTCGTTCACGAAACGCGCATTGTCGATCGCGATCGCGCTTGCCGACGAATGGCTGAGGATGAGCGCCTGCGGTTTTGCAGGATCGTGTCCCCAGAAGTTCGTAATGGCCTGGCCGAGAAACATGCCGTCCGCGCCGCGCATGATGACCCCGCCATGGCGCTCCCGCAACGCTCCCAGCACGGCATGAGGGTTCCTGGATAACTCCTCGTCTTTGAGAAACGGAGCATCTGGCGCCTGAAGCAGCGCCTCCGGCAGCCCACGAATCACCTTGTCGAAACTCTCGTCAAGACCACTCACATGGGGAGCGACGTCAAGTTCTGCAGCCATCTCAATTCCTTTCCCTTGTGTTGAGATCTTCTTTGTCCGGCTCTCGCCTGCCGTGTTCGGGCGGCAGTCTCGTCTAAGCGGAGGAAGGCTTTCTTCCCATTTGAGCTCC
>CAZNNJ010000063.1:5883-13624 GCA_964574305.1 uncultured Rhodospirillales bacterium
TGTGGCCATTGCGACTGACCGAAGGTAGGCATCCGGTTCGGCCGTGGTCGATTAATATTTTACTAGGTCTCAAAAAAATATCTCCGTCAATCGCAACCCGGCACGAGCGAAATCAACAACGTCTGGGCCGCGATCCCCTCCCGGGATCGTCTGCGGACAGATATGCCGTCAGCTTCCCGCAATGATCTCAGAAGAACGACTTAAACTAAGAAAATTGCCGATCAACGAGCCATAATTTGGCAAATCTTTCGAATTGCGCCCCTTCCGATATCTGGCGTCCAGCGCGGCAATCCCGGAAGCTGTGGCATTGGCGGGCTGTGGGCGAGGGCGCGCGCGACGCGCGACGATGATTCACGGCAATCGATTTTTCATTCATAAAATTGAGTATTGCATAAATTTGAGTGTTGCATAAGATGGTTTTGTGCCGGCCGCCACCGCAAAGTGCGGGTAGGAGCAACCATACCGGGTGCAGCACCTGTTTTGGTGCTCCGAGTCGGACAACAAAAGGGGGGATTTGATGAGGCGGAATATTGCGCGTGATCTGACAGGGGTTGCCTTGGCGCTGCTACTGCCGGGACCTGTGACTTGGGCTGCCGACGCTCCTGCAGAAAGTACCGCGGATGTCCCCGGGACGAATGCCCTGGAGGAGATCGTCGTCACGGCCCAGCGGCGAGCGCAAAAGATCCAGGACGTTGCCGGTTCGATCACCGCCCTGGGTGAATCCCAGCTCAAATCCGAAGGCATTTCGTCGATCCGAGAGATCACGCAGCGGGTGGCCGGTCTGGACTTCGGCGAGAGTTTTGGTGCGAATTTCGTTACCTTGCGCGGTGTCGGTCTGGCGGTCGACACGGGCGTGGCCGAACCCAATATTGCCTTGTACGTGGACGGCATCGTCTTGCCTCGCGTCACCATGTCGACCCTCGCTCCAATCGACCTTCAACGCGTGGAAGTTCTGCGAGGACCGCAGGGCACTCTTTATGGCCGAAATGCGACGGGTGGTGCGATCAACTACGTCTCCGCGGCGCCATCCGATACGTTTGGCGGCCGTATAGAAGGATCGTACGGGAGTTTCGATACTGCCGATCTGAAGGCCAGAATCACCGGACCGCTGTCCGACGGTATCAGGTTCAGCCTGAGTGGAGACTACAGCGACCGCGGCAGGGGTTACGTGGAAAACATCTTCAGGGGTGGGACAGTCGACAAGAACGAGGCATTCGGCTTTCGCGGCGCGCTTTCCGCCGATGTGACCGAGAAGTTCACTGCCGATTTCTCGGTGTCCTATCAACGGGAGCGATTCCAGTCAGTGACAGAACTCCTCCATCCGCCTGGCGCAACAAACCCACCCCTCGATACGGCTGTTAAGACGTTCGCGACCTATGAAACCGCCGACGACTTTAATCCGTGGTCATGGCGCTCGACGTTGCTGGCGCGCGCGGAGTTCAATTATCATATAACCGATGACATTAACTTGAAGTCGCTTACCGGCTATGTCGATCATAGGTTTGTCAACTTCGCGGATGGAGACGGCACAAGTGCGCCATTGACCATCGTGGACGATCGTCAGCAGCCGTCGAAATCTACTTCTCAGGAGTTCGACTTGCAGGGGGCGCTGCCGGACCGCGGGTCGTGGCTGGTTGGGCTGTATTACTTCGGTGAAAATGCGACCAACAATATTCCGGTGACGACGGAGACGGGTTTGCCGGCCTTTGGACTGCCTCCAGGCACCTTGCTGGTAAACTACCTGCGCGAAAAAACCAAGACCTTCGCAGCCTTCTCGGATGTCACGGTCGGTCTGACAGATCGCTTCCGCTTGTACGCAGGCGCCCGTTTGTCGAAAGAGATCAAAGACTTCACGCAGACGGCCGGAGCGATCATCCCGGAGGTACCACCGTCCTTGACGCTTGGCTGCGTCAATCAGGAATCAAGTAAATCAGTTTACAATTTCAGCCCACGCGCCGGAACGCAGTTTGACTTCGCCGATGGCGTGATGGGATACGCGCAATTTTCGGAGGGATTCAAATCGGGCGGTCTGAACTCAAGTATCTGCGGAAATTATTACGAGCCCGAAAAATTAAAATCATATGAGGTCGGCGTCAAATCTCAATTCCTCGGAGGACGCGGTATCTTCAATGTCTCGCTATTCCACTATGATTATACCGGACTGCAGATCTTTAGAACACTTTTGATCAGCTCGTTGATTGACAACGCCGATTCGCGGACCTGGGGCGCGGATTTCGAGACGAGCCTGCGGATAACAAACAATTGGGAAGTCGACGCCTCGGGAACTTTCCTCGACTCGAAGTTCACAAATTACCAGAGCCTTGATTCGGCTAATCCGGCTTTAGGTGTTCAGGACCTCAGTGGCGCCACGACGCCCCGGGCGCCGAGATATTCGTTCAATTTGGGCGTGGAAGCAGACTACCCCGTCCAAGTTGGGCCGTTTACGCTCCTGTCAGTTCGCGCAGACGCTCGTTTCAGCGGTAAGCTTTATTTCCAGCCGTACAACACGCCGGGATACGAGCAGCCGGCCTACACAATCGTGAACCTGAACGCCAACCTGACCACGGCCGATGACCGTTTCACTGTCCGAGCTTACGTACGCAATCTGACAGACGAAGCGGTCTTGGCCGATGCTGGGTACACGACCGTGGAGGGGGCCTATTACGGCGCTTACCAAGCGCCCCGCACCTATGGATTTGAACTGATCTACAACTTCTGAACGGGCTCCAGCGCTCCACCTGGCGGTCAGCTTCTGCGGGCCGTCAGGGGAGCCAGGCCGATACCTATTTTTGCAGGGCGCGACGTTTGCCGCCAACCTACGCGAAATTACAGATAAGTGCGGAATTACGCACCTCAGAGACAGCGCCTTAGTGCCGGATCGCACCGGCTTGAACACTCAGAGGACAGCAAATGACCGACGAATTTGCGCTTAGCATTCCCGAAATAGTCGGAATCCCCCTTGCCGCCAAGCGCTCCGCGCAACCGCTTATGAAGCCCTGGCCGGCGGGAACCCTCATTGTATCGCCTGACAGTCACATGATCGAGCGGGACTGCTGGTATGACAAGTTTCCCGAGGCATTGAAGGCCAAGGCCCCGCGAATGCAGTTCAAGGATGGCGGCTTCCATTTCACGATCGAGGGCAAGTCGATGCTCCCGGAAGGGGTGCTCCCCAACTTGTGCGAGGCGATGGAGTGCAACCCGGGCCTTTCGGACGTCAAAGCGCGGTTGCATGACCTAGATGTCGAGGGCGTGGACAAGGAGCTGATCTTTCCGCAGCGTCTCTTTGGCCTCTACGTCATGGGCATGGACCATGGTGAAATGCGGGAGGAAATCTTCTCGATTTACAACGAGGACATAGCCGAACGCTGCGCCGAGGCCGACGGCCGTCTCTATCCTGTGATGATCCCCAATTTCTGGGACCTGAGCAAAACCAGGCAATCGCTGGTCCGGATCAAGGAACTCGGCGGACGAGCCGCGATGCTACCCAACAAGCCGGGCAAGGACATTAACGGCGAGCAGATCCACTACAATGATCCGAGGCAGGATCCTCTTTGGGCCGCGATCGAGGAATCCCGCCTGCCGATCTGCTTCCATATCGGCGAGAAGGTGACGCAGGATCAGCACGGTGCGTTCGGTACGGAAATGCTGGTGCAGCTGGACGGGTTTCGGCTCCAGTGGGGCATGCTTACTTTCGGCGGCGTATTCGACCGTTTTCCGAGCCTTAAGGTCGCTTTCATTGAAGCCGGGATCCACTGGGTAGCCTCGATGCTCTACGATGCCGACTTGGCATACAACTCATTCCCGAACTTCATCAGCCCCATCCTCAAGCACCCGCCCAGCTGGTATTGGCGCAACCACTGCTACGCCAGTTTCATGACGGATCCCGTTGGCCTGCAGACGATCGACCGGATCGGTGTGGATACTGCGATGTGGTCGTCCGACTACCCGCATCAGGAGTCCACCTTCGGCTACACCAGCAGCGCGATCCAGGCCGTCTTCGATGCCGTCCCGAACGTGGAAGATGCTCAAAAAATCCTGGGTAAAACTGCCATAGAATTATTTGATATGCACGAGCCCTACACGATTCCGATCCGGCACAAGGTGGCGGAGCCCGCTTAGGGATGAGCTCCATCGGCCCGTGTGTCGCTGGACAAACTCGTTCAGCTACCCTTGTCCTGAGCCAGGTGAAGCAGCCGAACTCCCAGATATTCTTGAGGATGAATTGCCGGTTGGGATGGCGCCCTGTTCCGTTCGGCGCAGCTCCGCGGCCGGCTGACGAAGTCACGGGAGTTTCAGTAGATGGAAGTTGAGTTGCAAACCGGAACGTCCGGCGTCGGACTGCCCCCATTCAAGCCCCTGCCGTTCAAACTTCCCGACCTCTCGGTTGAACGTCGTCCGGACGGAACCATCCTTCTCCGCTCCAACCATCAGCCGGGTCCATCGGCACGCTCAATGGGACACATGTTTGCCCAGCGGGCGTTGCAATATCCCGACCGGTTCCTGATCAGGCAGCGCTATCCGGCCGATGGACCTTGGCGAGGCTATACCTATCGACAGGCCAAGCAGGCGGCCGACAGCATCGCCCAGTGGCTTGTCGAAGCCGACTTCGGTCCGAAGGATCCCGTGATGGTGCTTTCGGGTAACTCGCTGGAGCATGCCCTGCTCATGCTCGGCTGCTACACTGCCGGCGTGCCGATCGCTCCGATCAGCACAGCCTATTCACTGGTCTCGACGGATCATGGCAAGCTGCGGCATTGTTTTGCGGCGCTGAGACCAAAGGCGGTGTTCGCGCAAGACGGCGCCTCGTTCGAGCGCGCCTTCAGCGCGCTGCGCTCTCTACAGCCAGATTTGAAACTGATCACCGTCGATGGGACGGGCGGGACGATTCCGTTCGGTCAATTGCTCGCAACGCCGCCGGGTCGGGACGTTGAAACTGCCATGGACCGTATCGGCGATGCGACCGTCGCCAAGTTTCTCTTCACTTCGGGTTCCACCGGCATGCCCAAATGCGTGCCGCAGACACATGGCATGTTTACCGCCTCGATGGCGGGACGGGACGGTATGAGTTCTGGCATCGATTTTGGCGAGGAGGGACCCAATTACCTCGAGTGGATGCCCTGGAGCCATGTTTCGGCCGGTAACATGATATTCAACAGCGTTCTGTCGGACGCTGGCACACTTTACATAGACGAGGGCAGGCCCCTGCCGGGCAAATTTGAGACCACGATCGCCAATCTTAGCGAGGTCTCTCCCGCTATCTTCGGCTCGGCGCCGATCGCGATGGCCATGCTCGCCGATGCCATGGAGCGTGACGTCAACTTGCGACGCGCGTTTTTCAAGAACCTCATCTACATGGGTTACGGCGGCGCCACACTGTCGAATGACCTCTATGACCGGCTCCAGGCGCTAGCCATCGCGGAAACCGGTCTTCGCCTGCCGCTGATGACCATGTACGGCTCCACGGAGACCCAAGCCGTAACCATGGTGCACTGGTTGGCGGAAAGGGCAGGACTGGTCGGCCTCCCTATGCCAGGCATGACATTGAAGCTCGTGCCCAATGGCGGAAAATTGGAGATCCGCGTGAAGGGGCCCACAGTAATGAGCGGCTACCATGGTTCTGCCAAAGGCGAGGACGAACCGTTCGACGAGGAAGGCTTCTACAAACTCGGGGATGCCGTCCGGTTCATCGACCCTGAAGATCCCGTTCAGGGACTCGCTTTTGACGGCAGGATTACGGAGGATTTCAAGCTGAACACCGGCTCATGGGTCTCGGTCGGAACCCTCAGGCCGGAGTTGATCGCGGCTTGCAGTCCGCTTGTTCAGGACATGATCATCACCGGACAGGACAAACACTTCGTCGGTGCGCTCATTTGGCCTTCGCCCACTGCCCTAGCGGAGTTGGGGCGCGATCGGTTCATCAGCGGGCTAGAGCAGCGCCTGAGAAGATTTAACACGGAGGCCACCGGCTCTTCGCGCCGCATCGGTTGCTTTGCCGTATTGGCCGATCCCCCTTCGATCGATACCGGCGAGGTCACGGACAAAGGATATGTGAACCAACGTGCGGCCCTAGAGTGGCACAAGTCATCGGTCGACGCGCTTTATTCGGATCCCCCGGGGACGGGCGTCGTCCGGCTCTGAGTAATTCTCGAGAGAATGATCAGGGCAGCACCCGATACCGGGGTAGCCTTCCGGCTGATGATCCACAGAACGTAGCAGATATATCGCCTCGATCTGCGAAGCCTAACTTTTGCTCAATTACGTTTTTATCAATTACTAGGAGTGGAACCGACATGCCTCAAAGAACTGACGACTTGCTGGAGTTCGGCAGTCCCGCTTGGTATGAAATGCTCAAGTTGCTTTTCAAAGCAATGGCCCGTTTGAACCCGGCATCCATCCCGCCCGTGGTTTGTGAAATCTATCGAAACGCGCCACCCCATTTGTCCGAGACCGGCCGTCTCGTTTGCACAGTGCGAACGCAAAACGGCAGTGCGACTATGTCATTCGATGAATGTCCCGATGATGAGGCGGATCTCAAGGTCGTTGCTGACTACGACGCATTGCTGCCGATGGCACGATTTGTCATCACCGATGAAAACGAGGCCGATTTTGCGCGCATGATGCGGGAAGCCGTGGAAGCCGGGCAGGTCGAAATGGTTCAGGCGCGGTGGTCGCCGCCTTCTAAGCCGGACCACACGATGCATAATTTGGTAGCAGCGCTGACCCGGTAGCATCATAAGGGGCCCCGTGCGCCAGTCCGCCGACACGTTGGGGCCCCGTGATGCGGCAGTCGCTGCTGGCTTTCGGGGGCACAGTCAACTAGGCAAATTTATGACGGAATTCCGCTTCGGCGTCCTGTGCCGCGGCGCATCCGGCGCACAGCGTAGCGGTTTGTCGGCAAGATCGTGCTCTGTAAAGGGCGTGGATCTCGCATCTGTCTGCGCGTTTCAACTTCCTGGGGAAGGACGCGGATCTCGTCTCGAGCCTGCCGCGCGATTCCCATTTCAAATCGTCGTAGATCAGGTGATCGATTGGCGCGACACGTCTTGCCGATCAGGGATTTGATCTACGTCCCCGCACCCGTCCCCGAAGATGAATCAGATGCGATGGGCATCACCTGGTTATCGTCGAGATTTGCGAGCGACAATAGCATCCTTCTGAATAGCATCCGTGCCATACTCTCGGTTAGGCCTGTGCCTAACACGCCGTGGCTGAGCAGGCCGGTCCATAGGGCGGCCGCAATTTCGGCCGCGTGGGCGGCGGTAAGATTGGAATGTCTCGGTGCTTTCTCAAATATATCGACCAAATAATCCAAGATCCTCTTGAAGTGCGCCTGGTGTCGCTCCTTGAGTTCAGGTCTATATGCAGAAAGCGCATAAAGCTCCAAAACTAGGCGCTGTTCCGTAGCACCCAGGCCGGGGGAGCCAAAAACGTTGTCAACCAGCCGATGAATTCGCTCATCAACTGGATCATCCTTGTGCGAAAGTACGTCGACCAGGATCTCTGAC
The DNA here is from genome assembly GCA_964574305.1 of uncultured Rhodospirillales bacterium. Classification (GTDB taxonomy): domain Bacteria; phylum Pseudomonadota; class Alphaproteobacteria; order BOG-932; family Roseiterribacteraceae; genus BOG-932. Next base: position 13,389 of record CAZNNJ010000063.1, read on the forward strand.
TGAAGCTCGTCGCTCAATTCCAACAAAACCGCGTCTTTGTTGGGATAATAATAGAGCAGATGACTGACGGTCATGCCGGTAGCCTGCGCCAAATCCGTCAAGCTGGTGTCGGCATAGCCCTTCTCGACCATGCACTTCTTGAGGGCATTTACGATGTGCTTCCGGCGAGTGGGCGACTTAGCGCGCGGCTTCTTTTCCTGAGTAGTTTGCAATTGCGACATACAACCTCGATCTCA
>CAZNNJ010000064.1:0-13516 GCA_964574305.1 uncultured Rhodospirillales bacterium
TCAGATGGTCCAAACCGTCTGAATTAAACCCCGCGGCCGTTCTTCACGGACGACTCTCGCGCTGGATCGCGGACCGGATATCGTCATGGCGTTCGAACCAGACGATCCGCTTCAGGCCATGCTCTTTCGTGAAGCCATCAACCACGCCCTCGCGATGCTCCCAGGCACGGCGGGCGATGTTGTTGGTCATGCCGACATAGAGGACGCCGTTGGGCTTATTGGTGATGAGATATACCCAACCGCCGTATTCTTTCATCGACACCTTCCTCCACCGTCATGGCCGGGCTTGACCCGGCCATCCACGCGATGACGTTAGCGCGAATGCCCGAAATCAGCACGGGCGGGACCGCGTGGATGCCCGGGTCAAGCCCGGGCATGACGGTAAAAAAAGGGTGTAGGGGTGAAAAAAGCGCAGCGCCCTTAGAACCCAGGAATATTCCCGGTTTCCCAGAAGGCCCGCAACGAGGCGATCTTGCCGTCTTGCGTCGCCTTGTAGCAGATCACGCAGGGCAGCTGGAACGCCTGGCCGCTGGCCTGGGTGATGTGGAGCGTCACCACGTTGGCCACCTCGTCGCCGCACAGATGCGACTGGTGGATCTCGAAGGTCACGTCCTTGTTGGGGCCGATCGCCATGTCGTAAAAGCGGGCGACGCCTTCCTTGCCGTGATGGCCCTCGCCCTCGGGGTCGAACACCGACGGGCCCACCGGATCCTGGATGAAGGCGTCGTCGGCGAACAGCGCGATCCAGCCGTCGCGATCATGCGCCTTGATCCGCTCAGCCGACATACGTGACAAGTCCCGCGCCGTGACCATGCTGTTTCCCCTTATATGAATGGCGGCGGCACGATAATGGCTCGATGCCGGATTGACCAGCCGAGCCTGACCTTGCTCCGGCCCCGCTTCCCGTGTATAAGCGCGCCCTTCGGGTGGCGAGGCCGGGTTTTATCCCAACAATGGCATGCCCAACCACCTTGTCCGCGCCTTTCGGGGCGTCATCCACCAAGGATCGAAAATGCCTAAGATGAAGTCGAAGAGCGGCGCCAAGAAGCGCTTCTCGCTCACCGCCACTGGCAAGGTGAAATTCAAGGGCGCGTACACCGCCCACCGTATGGTCAGCAAGAGCAAGTCGGCCAAGGTCCGCAACAAGGGCACCCATATTCTGGGCGAGTCCGATGCGTACAAGGTCAAGCGCTACTGGCTGGCATAAGGAGGGACGATAGATGGCACGTGTAAAACGGGGCGTCACCGCCCATGCTCGTCACAAGAAGGTTCTCGATCTCGCCAAGGGTTACCGCGGCCGTGGCTCGAAGGCCTATCGCGTCGCGATCGAGAAGGTTGAGAAGGGCCTGCGTTATGCCTATCGCGACCGCCGCAACAAGAAGCGCGATTTCCGCGGCCTGTGGATCCAGCGCATCAATGCCGGCGCGCGGCTCAACGGGCTGACCTATTCGCAGTTCATGGACGGCCTGCACAAGGCCGGGATCGAGGTCGACCGCAAGGTCCTGGCCGACATCGCGGCGCAAGAGCCGGATTCGTTTAGGCTCTTGGTCGAACAAGCCAAGACTGCCCTGGGCGGAGCGGCGGCCCAGGCGGCCTGACCCTTCCACCAGACGATCAGCAAAAAAGGGGCCGCTCTTGCGACGGCCCCTTTTTTCGTGTCTTTCCGCGAGCGAAGCATCACCATGACCGATCTCACGATGACCGAAGAATTACTGGCGCTCCGCGCCGAACTGCTGAATCGCATTGAAAATGCCAGCGACGAGACGGCGCTGGAGCAGGTGCGCGTCGAGACCTTGGGCAAGAAAGGCGTGGTCACGCTGCGCATGGCGAGCCTGGGTCAGGTTGCGCCCGAACTGCGGCGCGAGGTCGGCCAAGCCAATAACGAGCTGAAGAACGCGGTCACCCAGGCAATCGCCGAGCGCCAGGCGGTGCTAGGCAGGGCGGCGCGCGCGGCGAAGCTCGCCAGCGAGCGGATCGACGTCACCATGCCGGTCTTCCCCGAGGCGCAAGGCCATATCCACCCGATCAGCCAGACGATCGAGGAGATCACCCAGATCTTCGCCGAGATGGGCTTCACCATCGCCGAAGGGCCGGAGATGGAGACCGACTTCAACAACTTCACCGCGCTCAACATCCCGCCCGAGCATCCGGCGCGGCAGATGCACGACACGTTCTACCTGCCGCCGGCGGCAGACGGGTCGGCGCGGGTGCTGCGCACCCATACCTCCCCGGTGCAGGTGCGCACGATGATGAGCCAGAAGCCGCCGATCCGGATCATCGCGCCGGGCCGGACCTATCGTTCCGACTATGACATGACCCACACGCCGATGTTCCATCAGGTGGAGGGGCTGGTCATCGACGAGTCCACCCATATGGGCCATCTGCGGGGCTGCCTGATCGAGTTCCTGCGCGCTTTCTTCCAGATCGACGACCTGCCGCTGCGCTTCCGCCCCAGCTTCTTCCCCTTCACCGAACCCTCGGCCGAGGTCGATATCGGCTGCTCGCGCAAGGGCGGCCAGCTGAAGCTCGGCAATTTCGGCGACTGGCTGGAAATCGGCGGGTGCGGGATGGTGCACCCGAAGGTGCTGGAGAATTGCGGAATCGATCCGACCCGCTATCAGGGCTTCGCCTTCGGAATGGGGATCGAGCGCATGGCGATGCTGAAATACGGCATCCCGGATCTGCGCACCTTCTTCGACGCGGACCTGCGCTGGCTCCGCCATTACGGCTTCTCCTTCCTCGATCAGCCGAGCCTCGGGCTCGGGCTCACGCGGTGACGCCTGTGTGCGCCCCTCACATCATCAAAGCGCCTCCCCCCTTGAGGGGGAGGTCGGACCGTAGGTCCGGGTGGGGGGTGCTGCCGCCACCAGGAGATTTTACGGAAGCCACGCGAGGGCGGCGGCATACCCCCCACCCGTCAGCGCTGCGCGTTGCCGACCTCCCCCTCAAGGGGGGAGGCGATTCAAGAAGCTGCAGAGTGTTGGAACCTGTACGATGAAGTTCACCCTTTCCTGGCTGAAAGACCATCTGGAAACAACGTCCTCGCTGGACGAGATCGCCACGACCCTGACCCGCATCGGGCTGGAGGTCGAAGGGATCGAGAACCCGGCGGAGGCGCTGACCCCATTCGTCGTCGGCGAGATCGTCGAGGCGGCGCAGCACCCGAATGCCGACCGGCTGCGGGTCTGCCAAGTGAATGTGGGTAAGGACAAACTGGTGGAGGTCGTCTGCGGCGGGCCCAACGCACGGGCGGGCCTCAAGCCCGCCTTCGCCGCGCCCGGCAGCGTCATCCCGGCGACCGGCGACGTGCTGAAGGTCGGCGCGATCCGCGGCGTCACCTCCAACGGCATGCTGTGCTCGACCCGGGAACTGAAGCTGGGCGAGGACCATGACGGCATCATGGAGCTGCCGGCCGATGCCGTGCCCGGCGCGCCGATCGGCCCCCTGCTGGGGCTGGACGACCCGGTGATCGAGATCAACCTGACCCCCAACCGCGCCGACTGCGCCGGCGTGCGCGGCGTCGCCCGCGACCTCGCGGCAGCCGGGCTGGGCACGCTGAAACCACTGACGGTCGAGCCGGTGCCGGCGCGCTTCGACGGCGACCTCAAGATCGTGATCGAGGACCGGGCGGCCTGCCCGCTGTTCCTCGGCCGCACCGTGCGCGGGGTGAAGAACGGGCCCAGCCCGAAATGGCTGCAGGACCGGCTGACCGCCATCGGCTTGCGTCCGATCTCGGTCCTGGTCGACATCACCAACTTCTTCACCTTCGACCGCAACCGCCCGCTGCACGTGTTCGACGTGGCGAAGGTGCATGGGGCGACGCTGACCGTGCGGTCGGCGCGCGACGGCGAGACGATCGCGGCGCTGAACGGCAAGGACTACACGCTCCAGCCCGGCATGACCGTGATCGCCGATGCCGAGGGCGTCGAGAGCCTGGGCGGCATCATGGGCGGGATGGCCGGCGGCTGCGCGCCCGAGACCACCGACGTCTATATCGAATGCGCCCTGTTCGACCCCAAGCGCACCGCCGAGACCGGCCGGACGCTCCAGATCAATTCCGACGCCCGCTACCGCTTCGAGCGCGGGCTGGACCCGGCTGCGGTGATGGACGGGATGGAAGCCGCCACGCGGATGGTGGTCGAACTCTGCGGCGGTCAGGCCAGCGAGGTGGTGGTCGCCGGCGCGGTGCCGGAATGGCGCCGCACCATAGGCCTTCGTTCCACCCGGGTCGCCTCGCTGGGTGGCGTCGGCGTGACACAGGAGCGGCAGCGGGAAATCCTGGCCGCGCTCGGCTTCGACATCGCGGAAGAGCCCGCCGGCCTGCGGGCCGTCCCGCCGAGCTGGCGCGCCGATATCGAGGGCGAGGCCGATCTGGTCGAGGAGGTGCTGCGGATCGAGGGCTATGACCGGATTCCGGAGACGCCACTGCCCCGCCTCAATGCCATCGCCAAGCCAGCCGTCGATCCAGCGCAACGCCGCGTCTTCTGGGCCAAGCGCCTGCTCGCCAGCCGCGGACTGGAAGAGGCGGTCACCTGGTCGTTCATGGACAAGAAGGTCGCTGGCCTGTTTGGCGCGGCCGAGAGCCTGGAGCTGGTCAACCCGATCAGCGCCGACCTGTCGGTCATGCGCCCGTCGACCCTGCCCAACCTGATCGCGGCGGCCAGCCGCAACGCCGCGCGCGGCTATCCCGACGCGGCCCTGTTCGAGGTCGGCCCGGTCTTCGCCGAAGCCGGGCAATCCACCGTCGCCACCGGCATCCGCACCGGTGAGAAGCGCGGCCGGCACTGGACCGGAAGGGCCAAGGCGGTCGACGCGTTCGACGCCAAGGCCGACGCGCTGGCGCTGCTGGACTCGCTGGGAGTCGACACCGCCAAGCTGGCCATCGACGCCAACCCGCCGGACTGGTTCCACCCAGGCCAGGCTGGCGTACTGAAACTGGGGCCGACCGTGCTCGCCAGCTTCGGCACGATCCATCCCGACGTGCTGGACGCCATCGGTTTCGAGGATGCGTGCGTCGGCTTCACCGTCGATCTTGGTGCCGTGCCGCTGCCCCGCCGCAAGGGCACCGAGCGGCCGCCTCTGGTGCTGTCGCCGTTCCAGCCGCTGAAGCGCGACTTCGCCTTCATCGTCGCCGAGACGGTGACCGCCGACAGGCTGCTGCGCGCGGTGCGCGGCGCCGACAAGGCGATGATCGTCGACGCCCGCCTGTTCGACCTCTATACCGGTACCGGCATCGCGCCGGGGACGAAGTCGCTGGCGGTCGAGGTGACCTTGCAGCCGGCCGAGCGCACGCTGACCGATGCCGAGATCGAGGCAGTGGCAGCGCGCATTGTTGCGGCAGCAACCAAGGAAACCGGCGCGACGTTAAGAGCTTGATGTTTTAACAATGAGGATCGGACATGAGCGACAAGATCGCGGAATTGCACGAGAAGGCCCAGGCGTACGCCGACAAGTACAAGGACCCGGAACTTCACGATTTCATGCTCTCCGTATCGCACGAGCTGGAGGAGGCGGAGATGCTGCGCCACCATTTCGGCTATTTCCTCATGCACGCCCAGGCGATCCTGCCGCACGACGTCCAGCCGCGCCATTTCAAGGAAGCGCTGGCCCGCGCCAAGAAGGTGCTGGGGAAGTAAGCACTCCGTCATCGCGAACCATCCGGAGCCGTTTGCCACAATCCTAGGCACTTGGCCCTGGATGGCTTCGCCGCTACGCTCCCCGCAACGTGCAGTGAGGGGAAGCATCATGGATCTGGGCCTCAAGGGCAAAACCGTCATCGTCACCGGCGGCTCGGGCGGCATCGGCCGCGGACTGCTGATGGAGTTCGCGCGGGAGGGCTGCAACGTCGTCAACGCCTCGCGCGACATGAAGATCGGCGCTGAGATCGAGGCCGACGCCAAATCCCAGGGCCTTGCCGGCCCCATCGTCTCGATCAAGACCGACATCACCGACCGCAAGAATGTCGACGCGCTGGTTGCCGCCACGCATGAGCGCTTCGGCCTGGTCGACGTGCTGGTCAACAATGCCGGCGGCGTCGCCGCCCAGTCGCCGTTCGAGCAGCTGTCCGAGGAAACCCGCAAGTGGGAGATGGCGCTAAACGTCGATGGCGTCGTCAATTGCTGCCAGGCGGTGGCGGAGGACATGCTGTCCCGCGCCAAGGGCAGCATCGTCAATATCGGCTCCAATTCGAGCCTGCTGGGCGAGGCGGCGCAGCAGGTCGTGCATTACGGCGCGACCAAGGGCTTCGTGAACAGCTTCTCGAAGGCGCTGGCCTATGAATGGGGACCGAAGGGCGTGCGCGTGAACAACATCGCCCCGGGCTGGATCGTCCCTTACAAGAACGAGGATGTGGGCCCCGGCAGCTTCTGGAACCGGCTGGTGGTCGACAATCGCGGCAAGCCCGAGCAGATGCAGGAGGCGATGGAGCAAGGCCATCTCCAGAACATGGCCAACCTGCCGATCCGCCGCCTGGGCCGCCCGGAGGACATCGCCTATCTGGCCCTGTTCCTGGCGTCCGACGTCTCCAGCTACATCACCGGCCAGCTGATCAGCGTCTCGGGCGGTGTCTATATGCCGTGACCCGAGGTCTTCCGCGGTGGTCAGCCGCCAGCGTCCTGATTGCGGTCGCCGCATCCGGCGCCCATGCGCAGGACCTTCCCAAGCTGCCGCCAAGTTGCGCCGCCCGGCCCACGGCGCGCTGTCTGGTCGACGCCGTCATCCGCGAGGCCTCGTCCAAAGAAGCAATTGCATTGGTCAACGGCGCGACGGCCCTGACGGATCATGGCCGCAGGCGCCTCCCCAGGCGCCTGCTCCTGCGCGCGGAAGAATTGCTGGCCGGCTCGGCAAGCGCGACCCAGGCGGAAAGCATGGCGGACGCGTGGCACCGGCTTGGCGACGACCATGCGGCGGAGAAAGACCTGGAAATAGCGTTGGACGCCATCACGCCATTGGCGGACCTCGAGTTGGAGCCGCCGACACCGGGAATGCCAAAGCCGTTGCCCAGCGCATCCGATTACCTGATCGTCGCCGACGATCAGGCGAAATGGGGTTTGACGGATCAGGCCAAGGCAACGTTGGCGCGTATGCATGCCAGTCTTCCCACGCTGACGGCTGACGCAGCGGCGGACGTTGAAGTGCGCGCATGGAGCAATGGAAAGCGGATGGATCTGGCGCTCGCGGCCGCCGAGGCGGATCCCGAGGAAAAGGACTGGCTGATCTCCAACAGCTTCCTCGGCGGCTGCTACCCCACGAACGACCTTCCAGCTTGCTCCAAGGCGGCGGCGAAGATCGACGGCGCCTGGGCGAGCGCCATGGCCTATGCCAGGCTTGCCGGCGAGGCTGCGCGCGATCAGCCCGAAAAGGCGCGGCGGATTCTGGAAACCGGTATCGCCGCCTTTGCCAAGGCGGCTGACGACAGCCGAGTGAAGCGCGGCTTTAGCCCCGATCCGGTCGTTGCCCTGGCGCGTGCCTGGCTGGGCTTCGACGACGCTGCCGGCGCACTGAAAACGCTCGACCTGCGGGCGACACGGCCCGATCTCTTTCCCGCGACGATCCCCTTGCCGATCGACGACTATGTTCTCAGGGCGGAGCTGCTCGTCAGGCTGGGGCGGATCGACGAAGCACTGAAAACCGCCGAGGCGGCGACGGCGAACTTTGCGGCCCGGCCCGGGAGCAATCTCGAAAAGTTTCGGGCAACCTTCCATACGTTCGCCAGCGACCCTCCAAGAGGCCCGTTCGGTCGCCCGATTCAGGATTTCAACGATGGCGACCGCGCGTATCAGGCGATCATCGACACGCTGGGGAAGATGGGACAGCCGGATGCGATCAAGGCGGTCATCGCTCGATTCCCGATGCAAGCCGACCCCGACAGCGTCGACCTAGGGGTGATGTGGGCCGACGTTTCGGCCAAGCGGTGGAGCGATGCGCTCGCCATACTGAAAACGCCGGCGGCGAAATCCTCGGCGGGCATGGTGGCGATCGCCCTTGCCCAGGCGGGGCAGGATGACTTGGCGATGGAGGCGGCGTCGATCCAACTGCATGCCGGTTCGGCGATCGATGCGTCCGCGATCCTGCAGGTTGCCGATATCCAGGTGAAGGCCGGCAGACAGGCCGCGGCGCGGGCGACGCTGGCGCATCTGAACGCATCGGAGCTCGACAGCCGCGATGGCTCCGACCTGGGGAACTTCGCTTCGGCGCAAGCTGCGGTGGGCGACTTCCAGGGCGCCTGGGCGACGCTGAGCCGCCGCGCCGGCCCCTATTTTCCCGACCTGTATCGCGATCGGGTGATCACCGAGCAGGCGCAGGCGGGAGACTGGGCAGGCGCGCTGGCTCATGCCGAGACGGCGCCGAACACCGGCAGCTGGATTCAAGCCATGCTCGCCTTGGCGACAGGGATCGTCATGGAAAACCGCCCATGACCTCAGCCCCCGGCCGTTGGCAGAACATCCTCGATGAACTCGCGCGGCGCCGCGGCTTCGCCCAATCGATGGGCGGCCCGGACCGCCTGGAAAAGCATCGCGCCGGCGGCAGCCTGGACGCGCGGCAGCGGCTCGATCTGCTGTTCGACCCCGGAAGCTTCGTCGAGATCGGCGCTTTCGCGGCAGGGCTGACCGAGGGCGGTGATACTCCCGCGCCGGCTGACGGGCTGGTGGCCGGGTTCGGGCTGATCGATGGCCGTCCCGCGCTGGCCGGAGCGGAGGATTTCACCGTGCTGGCCGGCTCGATCGGCGATGCCGGGGCGGCCAAGCGTTACCGCCTGACCGAGCTGGCGGCGCAGGAGCGGGTGCCGCTGGTCTTCATGCTGGAGGGCGCCGGCCATCGCCTGACCAACACGCATGCCGGGCGTGGGCCGAACGACTTGCAGGGGCTGGCCGAGCTGTCGGGCAAGGTGCCGATGGTCTGCCTGGTCATGGGGCCGTCGGCCGGGCATGGCGCATTGACCGCCCCGCTGTCGGATTTCGTGGCGATGACCGAGGCGGCGTCGCTGTTCACCGCCGGGCCGCCGCTGGTCAAGGCGGCGATCGGCGAGACCGTCACCAAGGAGCAGCTCGGCGGGCCGCAGGTGCATGTCGCCATCTCGGGCGTCGCGCATAATCTCGCAGCGGACGATGCGGCTGCCATCGAAATGGCGCGCAAGTACCTGTCCTATTTCCCGCTCAATGCCTGGGCGGCGCCGGCCCGGCTGGAGGGGCCGGATACCGGGCCGCGCCGCCTGGACGATATCCTGTCACTGATCGATCCCGATCCGCGCATCCCCTTCGCCATGCTGCAGGTGCTGGAACTGCTGGTCGATGACGGCAGCCTGTTCGAGGTGCAGCCGCAGTTCGGCGCCTCGTTGATCGCGGCGCTGGGGCGGATCGGCGGGCACAGCGTCGCCATTATCGCCAACGATCCGTCGGTGCGCGCCGGCTCGATCGATTCCGATGCCGCCGACAAGGCGGCGCATTTCCTGGATGTCGCCGGCGCCTTTCACCTGCCGGTCGTGTACCTGACCGACACGCCCGGCGTCATGCCCGGCACGGCGGCCGAAAAGAGCGGCGTCTTGCGCCATGCCGCGCGCATGTTCGTTGCCCAGCACCGGCTGAAGGTGCCCAAGCTGCACGTCACCCTGCGCAAGGCCTTCGGCTTCGGCTCATCGATCATGGCGATGAACCCGTTCGACAACCAGACGGTCTCGCTCGCCTTCCCCGCCATCACCCTGGGCGCGATGCCGGCCGCCAGCGGGGCAGCCGCGGCCAAGCTGGACGCGGCGGCCCGCGCCAAGGCCGAGGCCGAGCAGGCCGGGGGCGCATACCACATCGCCGACAAGATGGGCTTCGACGATGTCATCGATCCGCGCGACCTGCGCAACGCGCTGATCGCAGGCCTGAAACTGACCGCCGGCCGCACGGGCCCGTTCGAACCCGTGCGGCCTGGCGGCATTACCCCTTGATTACCGCGCTTTGCCGACGACGAAGTTCTTCATCCTGACGTCGAAGGAGCCGAGACCGGTCGTGTAGTCGTAGTTCGGCAGAGCCGTATACGCCCCATTCGCTCCGGTCAGCACGTCGTGGAAGCCGTCGACTGGGTTGGTCGTGCCTTTCGGCGCGCCGCTCGGCGTGCCGGTAAAGGCTGCGTAGCCGGCATAGAGCTTCGGCGTCGCGAAGCCCAGCGTGTTCAGATGGTTGCTCTGCAGTCGCGCCCAGACGCCGACCGCGAGCGGCGACGACAGGCTGGTGCCGCCGATGACCAGCGGCGCTCCGTTCACATAGACGATGGCGCCGGTGTTGGGATCGGCGTCCATCGCGATGTCGGGCATCGCCCGGATCGTGACCGGCGCGCCGCTGACGGCGGTCGGCACGACGTTCTGCTGCCAGTAAGGCGAATATTCGAACTGGCTCAAGCCGCCGCCGCCGGCATTCCAGGCGACCTCGCCGGAATAGGACCCGTCGGTATTGCTGAGCAGGGTCGTCCCGCCGACGGCCACGACATAGGGCGACGCCGCCGGATATTCGACGAACGGTACCCCCGCTGGAACGCCGTTCGGGTTGCCGACCGAGCAGAACGAACCGGTATCGCCGGTCGAGGAGAACAGCGTCTGCCCCTGGGCCGCCCCCTCGAGCAGGACCTGGTCGCCGGCGGCCATGGTGCCGTCGAGGAAGGGGAAGAACTCGCAGATGCCGAACGAGGCATTGGCGACCTGGGCCACGTCCTGCGTGACCCACTTATTGAACTCCAGCGACGTGTCCTGGTCGGTCAGCGAGGTGGTGGCATAGATGTAGAGGCGCTTGGCGTTGCCGGCCATGCCGGTCGTGTACTGGGTGTCGAGGTCCCACTCGTCGGCGCCGGCCGTGTCGGGGCTGGGCAGCCCGACCTGGACGATGGAGACCGGCACCTGCGGCAGGCTGTTGACGCTTTCGAACTTGCGCAGGTCCTTGATGACGCCGGACACGTCGCCCTCCGCCATTACCGCGATCGAGGTGCGGCTGGCCGGCGGCACGGGGCCGACATCGTAGGTCTTCCAATAGGTCGCCGGATCGTAGCTGAAGCGCACGCACGTCGGGGTCGAGATATCGCAGGCCGTGACCGTCTTCGGATGCGCCTCGGCCACGACATTGTTGAGGCCGAGAACCGACAGCACGATCCCGTTCAGCGCCGCCGGTACCTGCGCCGGCTGGGTGTTGACGAAGACCGTGCGGCCGCGCTGGGAAAACCGCTCCAGCTTGGTGTTGAAGGCGGACTGAACCTGCGCCGCCGTTCCATGGGCGGTAACGAAGAGACGGTTCGGCTCCACAGCGATATCGGTGAAGCCGTGGTTCCTCAGATACTGGCCGACCGCCGTGGCCGAGGCATTGGTCGGGGCATATTGGGCGTTGAACTGCGCCGGGGTCAGGACCGTGCGGTATTGCGGCGAGCCCGCGGTATTCTGCGCCTCCACCAGGTGGCGGAGCGCCGCGGCGTCGGGCAGCTTCAGCGCGACGGAAATGCGCAGCGGCGCATTGGCCGCGAGCGGGCCGAGATCGACGGCCTTGACCAGTGGAATGGCCTGGGTCGCGGTGGACGTCCAGGTGGTGGCCGAAGCCTGGGAAGCGGCCGCCAGGGTCGCCGCGACGGCAAGAATTGAGACGGTGCGAAGTGAACCATAAATGCGTGCGTTCATGAAATCACCCTTACGAAAAAATGCCTCCCTGATCTGGGAATCGTTCGACAACGCGCATTCTTCAAAAAATGTTCCGAACTTTTGATTGATGCTGGATCAAATTAAAAACGCCTGCCCGTACGGCCCGCTTGGAGCCATCCGGACAGGCGTTTTCAGGCCCGGCCGACCGTCAGGGCGCCGTCGCCATCAGGGCGTTCTTGGCCGCGACGTCGAAGGTGCCGAGGCCGGTCGTGAGGTCGTATCCCGGCAGGGCGGTGTAGAGGCCGTTCGCGCCGGTCAGCACGTCGTGGAAGCCGTCCACCGGCTGGGTGAGGCCGGAGGGCACCCCGCTCGGGGTGGCCGGGTAGCCGGCATAGAGCTTCGGCGAGGCATAGCCTAGCGTGTTCCCCGAAGCGCTCTGCAGCCGCGCCCAGACGCCGGCCGCGAGCGGCGACGACAGGCTGGTGCCGCCGATCACCGTCGACGCGCCGGCGACATAGACGATGGCGCCGGTATTGGGATCGGCATCCATCGAAACGTCCGGCAGCCCGCGCAGGCCGAGGCTGGCGGTCGGCACGATGCCCGACTGCCAGGCGCCACCGCTTTCGAACAGGCTCACGCCCCCGCCGCCGGCATACCAGGCGATTTCACCCGAATAGGAGCCGTCCGCGTTGCTGAGCAGGGTCGTTCCGCCGACGCCCACGACGTAAGGGCTGGCCGCCGGATATTCGACGAACGGCACGCCGACCGGGACACCGTTCGGCGTGCCGACCGAGCAGAAGGAACCGCTGTCGCCGGTGGAGGCGAACATCGTCTGCCCCTGGACCGAGCCCTGGAGGAAGACCTGGTCGTCCGCCGCCATCGCGCCGTCGAGGGAGGAGAAGAACTCGCAGCCGCCGAACGAGGCATTGCCGACCTGGGCCACGTCCTGGGCGACCCAGGCATTGAATTCGGCCGTGATGTCCTGGTCGGTCAGCGAGGTCGTGTCGTAGATGTAGAGCTGCTTCACAGTGCCGGCCATGCCGGTCGTGTACTGGGTATCCAGGTCCCATTCGTCTGCGCCCGACGTGTCGGTGCTGGCCGCCCCGACCGGGACGATGGAGACCGGCACCGCCGGCAGACCGTTGACGGTCTCGAACTTGCGCAGGTCGCCGATCACGCTGGAGACATCGCCCTCGGCCATCACCGCGATCGCGGTCTGGGTCGCCGCCGGCACGCTGCCGACATCGTAGGTCTTCCAATAGGTCGCCGGGTCGTAGGTGAAGCGGACGCAGGTGAGCACGTTGATGTCGCACGGCGTCTGCGCCTTGGGGTGAACCTCGACCGCCACATTATTGAGGCCCAGGACCGACAGCACGATCCCGTTCAGCGTGGCCGGAACCTGGGCCGGCCTGGTGTTGACGAAGACCGTCTTGCCGCGCTGGGAAAAGCGCTCCAGCGCGGTGTTGAAGGCGGACTGGACCAGCGCCGCCGTCGCCTGGGCGGTCACGAAGAGATTGTTCGGCGCGACCTGGATATTGGTGAAGCCGCGCGTCGCCAGGTACTGGGTGACGGCGCCGACCGAAGCCGCGCTCGGCGCGAACTGAGCCCTGAACTGCGCCGGCGTCAGCTTCGTGCGGTATTCAGGCGAGCCCGGCGTGTTCTGCGCCTTGAGCAGGCTCTGCACCGAAGCGGCGTCCGGCAGCTTCAGCGCGACGGTGATGCGCATCGGCGTGTTGGTCGCGAGCGTGCCGAGATCGGTCGCCTGGACCAGCGGAATGGCCGCGGTCGTGGTGTTTACCCAGCGGGCGGCGTCGGCCTGCCCTCCAGCTGTGAGCGCCGCCGCGGCGGCAAGTACGGACACGCGAGCGAACGGCCGGTGATTGTCCGTCCCCATGGAAAGAGCCCCCTTGAAAGGCA
>CAZNNJ010000065.1:0-7759 GCA_964574305.1 uncultured Rhodospirillales bacterium
TCAACTGCTGCAGCGTCTCCTTCGCTATGTGGCGGTCCAGTTCCGTCTGGATGCCGCCGGGATGGACAGCCGTGGCGCGGATGCCGGCCGCGCGGTGGCGGCGGTCGAACTCGACTGCGAACAGGATATTGGCCGTCTTCGAACGCCCGTAGGCGCCGAAGGGCGTGTATTCGGTACGCTCGAAACCCGGGTCGTCGAGAACGACGTCGGAATAGCGATGGCCCGCGGAGGACAGGTTGATCAGCCGGCCGCCGGGCTTCAGCAGCGAGGCAAACCTGTTCACCAGCACGAAATGGCCGAGATGGTTAGTGCCGAACTGGGTCTCGAACCCATCGGCTGTCACGCCCTGCGGGCAGGCCATGACGCCGGCATTGGCGATGATGACGTCGAACGGCAGCTCAGCGGCAATGAGCCTGTCGGCGCCGGCGCGCACGCTGGCCAGCGACGCGAGGTCCACCTCTTCCAGCACCAAGCCGGGAATATGCCGAGTGGCGTTCCGCGCCTTGCCCAAATCTCGCGCCGTGCCGACCACCTCGGCGCCATGGGCGATCAGAACGCGCGCCGTCTCGACGCCCAGGCCAGCCGATACGCCGGTGACCAGGACGCGCTTGCCGGTCAGGTCGATGCCATCCAGCACCTCATCGGTCGTTGAATCGTATCCGAATATCTTGTCCACGAAATTTCTCCTGTTGGATTTTGCGGCGGCGGCGCGCCCCTAAGGCCGCGCTGAATGCCCACCGTCCGTCCATAAGCTGGAGGCCCGTCCGCCCCAGCGCGTGCCCGATCGGCGCGATTTCTTGCCCGATCCTCTCAATCGGGCTTGCAGCCGGGCAACGGGACCCCGATCTCCGCTGCATGAACGAACAGCTCGACCAGCTCAGCGCCCTCGCCCTTCGCCACGCCCAGGGCCGGCGGACCGATACGCCTATCCCGCGCCTGGCGATCGCCACTGGCCGAGAGAAGACGGACATGCAGCCCGGCCTGTTCCTCCCCATGATCTGCATCGTCCTGCAAGGGGCCAAGGAAGTAGCGATCGGCGACCACCTGCTGCGATACGACCCCGCCAGCTATTTCATCGCCTCGATGGAGCTGCCGGTCTCCGGACGGGTCGTGGAGGCCAGCGCCGAGCGGCCCTTTATCTCGGTCGGCTTGGCGCTGGACTGGCAAGGGCTGGCGGCGCTGCTTGCCGAAATGCCGCCTGCATCCGGCGGACAGGCTGAAGCATTCGGCGTCAGCCCGGTCACGGCCGAGCTGCTGGACCCGTTTCTGCGCCTTATGCGCCTGCTCGATACGCCGCCCGACATCCCGGTGCTGGCGCCGCTGATGGAACGGGAAATCCTCTATCGCCTGTTGCAAGGACCACAGGGCAATGTGCTGCGCCAGATCGCGCTGGCCAGCGGACGCCTGTCGCAGATCAGGCAGGCCATCGCCTGGATCCGGCAGAATTTCGACCGCCCCTTACGGATAGACGACCTCGCCGGGGTGGCGGGAATGAGCACTGCCTCCTTGCACCGCCATTTCAAGGAGGCGGCGGCGATGAGCCCGCTGCAATATCAGAAGACGCTCAGGCTGCAGGAAGCGCGCCGGCTGCTGGTCGCCGATTACGACGCGGCCCGGGCCGCCTTCGCCGTCGGCTATGAAAGCGCCTCGCAGTTCAGCCGCGAATACGCCCGCATGTTCGGCGCCCCGCCCGCCCGCGACGCGATCCGGCTGAGGGATGAAGCGGCTGCCGGTGCAGAGATCGCCAACGCGGCGTAATCAGGTGCTGGGTGGCGGCGCCGCTTTCCAGCCTTCCCGGTTGGCGGCGCAGATATCGGCGGCTTTCGTCCAGAAGGCCGGGGTGTCGGCACGGAACTGGAAGTCGAAGCATTCGGCGTTGCGGAACTCGACCAGCTCGACCCCCTCCGGGCCGGCCCGGTAAGTGTAGGGCATGTCCTTGGGGATGAAGAAGCCGTCGCCCTTGGCCAGCGTCTTGTCGCCGATACGGACTGAACCGGCGGTGATGTAATAGAGACAATCCGCGCTGTGGCTGTGCAGCGGCAGCGGAAAGTCCTTCTTGAACCAGACATGGGTGAGGCTGAAGCCCGGCCGGCTGTAAATCAGCCGCACCCGCTCCCCGTCGCCGAGGCCCGAGGCCACGGCGCGCTCGAATTCGGGCATGGATTCCGCAGCGATCGGCGGCAGCGGCATGGCGCCGGTTTCCCCAAGCAGGGGCGCGTCGGCACCCCGGAAAATCGCGAAACCGGACTTGGTTTCCGTGCGCGTTTCGCCTGTCATGATGTCCTCCCCGGTCTGTCTTTGCCTCTACAATAGGCGCCCGGGGGGTGGTGGGCACAAACGAAAACGGCGCCCCTTGGCAGAGGCGCCGTTCGTTAGCCGTCAGACGCAGTCCGGTTTAGGCGGCCTGCTTCTGCTCGATCGTCTGCTGGCTGTTGGCCGCGACGACCTCGATCTTGCGGGGCTTCAGCGCCTCGGGAATGCGACGGACGAGCTCGACATGGAGCAGGCCGTTCACGAGGCGGGCCGTCTCGACCTCGACATGGTCGGCAAGCTGGAAGCGGCGCTCGAAGGCGCGCCCGGCGATGCCGCGATGCAGGAACTGCGCGCCTTCGGCATCCGGCTGGGCCTTGCCCTTCACGGTCAGCGCGTTGTTCTCGACGGTGATGTCGATATCGCCCTCACCGAAACCGGCGACCGCGAGCGTGACGCGATAGGAATTCTCGCCGAGCTTCTCGATGTTGTAGGGCGGGTAGGTGACGGCGTCGGTGGCCTGGGACGCCTCGATCAGGCGGCTCAGGCGGTCGAAGCCGACGGACGAACGGAATAAGGGCGACAGATCGTAAGTACGCATGGATATCCTCCTAAAGCGATATCGAATGGCCCACCGGAATTGGTCGGGCCTGTTCACGAATGACGGCCCCGTTTGGGCACCGTCAGTGCTTTAGGTGGATAGGGCGGGTGGGGGATTCAAGATCCCCTTTTAGACCTCGTCATTGCGAGCGAAAGCGAAGCAATCCAGGGTCTTACCGACCGGTATAGGGCTAACGGCTCTGGATTGCCGCGTCGCTGCGCTCCTCGCAATGACGTTCAAAGTGGGGACTAATGATTCCCCGAGATCGTGATCGTCTTCAGCGCGTCGCTGTCGGCCTTCAGCTCGGTGGTGCCGGACTTGAAGCCGTTGGCGTCGATGATGAAGGAGATCACGTCGATATACTGGTCGTGGGTCAGCGAGCCCGGCTTACCCTGGGGCATGGTGGTCGACACGCGGGTGAAGAGTTCGCCCACCGAATGGTTCAGCCAATGGGCAAGCCATTTGTCCCCGGCCAGCTCCGGCACCGGCTCCTTGCCGCCCAGGTCGGGCTGGTGGCACATGGCGCAGTTGGCGTTGTAGACCGCCTCGCCGCGCTTGGACTGGTCGGTGGTGAAGATGCCGTCACCAGCCGCTTTGCCCGCGGGCGTTGCGTCGGCGGCCAGCGCCGCGCCGGCGAAACCGGCGCCCAGGATCGTGGCTAACGTCGCGGCCACCATGTGCTTCTTCACCATACTCAAGATACCCTTCTTCTCTAGTTCCGCCCCAAGCTGGGCGGGGTCGTAACGCAAAGCACCGGCAAAATCGAGCCACCCGCGGTGTCGCATGGAAAGATGTCGCCGAAATGGCCGGATCAGCGCCCGATGAAGGCGCGGAACTGTTCGCCCAGCACGCGCACCGTGGCGGGGCGGTCGGCCGCCTGGTTGAAGGCGAGGTCGAACAGGCAGAGCTCGACCTGCATCAGCAGCAGCCACACGCGGATGCGCGCATCGGGCGTCGCATCATCCGCCTGAGCGTGGCGGAAGGCCGGGATATGGCGGCTGAGCAGGCGGATGTTCTCCTGCCGGATCGTGTTTTCCCAGCGCGTGCCTTCCGGCTCGAGGATGCCGATCTGGACGCTGATATCGAGCAGCGGCCGGTTGGGGCGGTAGAGAGTGAGGAAACCGTCGATCCAGCGGTCGATCTCCTCGTCGGTCGGCAGGTCGCCCGCCGGCGCGAAGCTGGCATATTGGGCGAAGAGGCGCGGCCAGAACTGCTCGAACAGCGCCTTGGCGATGGCGAACTTGCTGTCGAAATGACGATAGAAGGTGCTGCGGTTCACGCCCGCGCGCTTGACGATGTCGTCGATCGCGGCGCCGGCATAGGAGCCCTCGGCGAAGGCCTCGCGCGCGGCGGCCAGCAGCTTTTCCCGGCTGGTCTGCTTCTGCCGCTGCTGCAGCTCGGTGCGTCCTCCCGCCCGGGGCTGGGGCGGAACCAGCAGCGGCGGGACCTGGGGATCGTCTGGGACGGAAATTTCGACCATTGTTCCAGATAGAAAGAGCGGGGCATCCAGATAGACAGCGCCAGCGAATCCTAGACGCGACATTTTGTTGCATCATAGGGTTCCGTCGCCTAGTCTGCAAGCCGGCAGCGTTCGAAACAGACTTGACCGCCGGTGCGGCTGGAGACATCAAGGGCGCCAGGTACATCGCGTCACATCCGTTCGGCCGTGCAGGCGGCCAATCCTTTCTCGCCACATCCATTTCAGGGAAATCCTAAATGCCACGTGCTGCTCTTCTGGCCTCAGCCCTTTTTGCCCTGCCCCTCGCCTCGCTGACAGCGCCGATCGCGCGCGCCGACGGCGACCCCGAGATGGGCAAGCGCCAGTTCGCTCCGTGCAGCGCCTGCCACACGGTCGAGGAAGGCGGGCCGGACAAGCTGGGCCCCAACCTGCACGGCATCTTCGGCCGCAAGGCCGGGGCCAAGGATGGCTTCGCCGGCTATTCCGACGGGCTGAAGAATTCGGGCATCGTCTGGGATGCCGCCAAGATCGACGCCTGGATCACCAACCCGCGCAAGGTCGTGGCCGACACCAAGATGGCGTTCCTGGGCATCTCCAAGGACGACATGCGGGCCAACATCATCGCCTATCTGATGCAGGCGACGAAGTAAGTTAGAGTACCGGCCATCCCCGCGGGGATGGCCTTTTTTCTGAACGAGAACAGAATCCTGGGGAGGACCATCATGTTCAACACGCGCACATTGCTGTCCGCCGCGGCCGTATCGGCGTTGGCCATTGGGGCCCTGTCGGCCACCGCCTTCGCCAAGAACGACCTGACCAAGCCGGCCGGCAAGGACTGGCCCGCCGTCGGCGGCGACTATAACAACAGCCGCTATTCCAGCCTGGACAAGATCAACACCAACAACGTCAAGACGCTGGGCGGCGCCTGGGTGAAGAAGTTCGAGGGTGCCTATTCGCGCATCACCCCGGTGGTGGCGGACGGCATGATGTTCGTGACCGCCGGCCCGTTCGTCTATGCGCTGAACCCCAAGACCGGCGAGGAGATTTGGAAGGCCAAGCCGGACGTGCCGGCCTCCATGCTGTTCAAGGGCGTGGCCTATGGCGACGGCATGGTGTTCGCCGGCACCGCCGATGCCGCGATCTTCGCGTTGGACGCCAAGACCGGCAAGCTGCTGTGGACCACGCCGGTCGGGCCCAAGCTGCCGCCGCGCGACGCCGGCCCGGGCGGGGCGAACGCCACGGCGCTGACCCTCACCGGCCAGTATATCTCCGGCGCGCCGATCTATGTGAACGGCAAGGTCATCACCGGCATGGCCAACGGCGACTTCCTGATCATCGGCCGGCTGACCGCGCTGGACGCCAAGACCGGCAAGGAGGCCTGGCATTTCGACTCCGTCAACGGCCCGGGCGGCCCGGGGCACGAGACCTGGCAGCAGGATAACGAGGTGTGGAAGCATGGCGGCGGCGGCATGTGGACCAACCTGGTGGCCGATCCCAAGCTGAACCTGGTCTATGCGTCCACCGGCAACCCGATCCCGCAATGGGCGGGCGAAACCCGCGGCGGCGACAATCTCTACACCGATACCGCGGTCGCGCTCGACATCGCGACGGGCAAGCTGAAATGGCATTTCCAGGCCATCCATCATGACATCTGGGAGGGCGACCTGGGCACGCCGCTGGTGCTGTTCGACGCCAAGAAGGACGGCAAGACCGTGCCGGCCATCGCGGTGATGCGCACCGACGGGAACCTGTTCGAGCTGGACCGCGCCACCGGCAAGCCGGTCTTCCCGATTGAGGAGAGGCCAGTGCCGCAGAACCCGCGGCTCAAGACCTCCCCCACCCAGCCCTTCCCGGTGGGGGCCGAGCCGATCGGCCCGGCCTGCACGCCCAAGGAGCTGATCCCCGAGGGCTTCAAGCCGATCTGCTATTTCGACCCGATCGACTACGACATGCCGAACTCGATGATCCTGCTGAACAAGACCCGGTCGGCGCCGATGTCGTACGATCCGCAGACCGGCATGTTCTATGCCACCGCGCATATGATGCCGTTCTGGATCACCCGCGATAAGGACCCGGACGTGTTCGTGCCGCCGGGCACCGCGCCGGGCATGAAGTCATACGGCCTGATCACCGCGATCGACGCCAAGACCGAGAAAATCGTGTGGCAGAACAAGACCCCCTACCGGATCGAGAACGGCAGCGGCGCCGGCACGACGGCGGGCGGGCTGATGTTCCATGGCGAGCCGGACGGCAATCTGCAGGCCTATAACAGCAAGACCGGCGAGAAATTGTGGGACTTCCAGACCGGTGCCGACGCGGCCGGTCCGGTCGCCTTCTATGAGGTGGACGGGGAGCAATATGTGGCGCTGATGGCCTCGTCCAACCTGTGGGCGTTCAAGCTGGGCGGCACCGTGGCCGCCCTGCCCGCCCCGCCGACGCCGGCGACCGAGACGACCTTCAAGGGCCGTGTCGAGCGGGCCGACAAGATCGGCATCAGCGGGACGCTCAACGACATGGGCCTGGACAAGACCCGGACCTATTACGATGAGAGCGTGTTCCAGCCGATCCGCGCCAAGGTGAAGGCCGGCGCCATCACCTTCGTCAATAACGGCAAGGAACCGCACGAGCCGACCGCCACCGACGGCAGTTGGACCGCCGGCAAGATCGCGCCCGGGGCGTCCGCCACCGTCACCCTGTCGAAGCCCGGCACCTATGTGTACAGCGACAAGCTGCACCCGTGGTCCTATGGGCAACTGGTAGTGGAGTAAGGCGGAGCACCGCGGACTTTAGAGCGCCTCCCCCCTTGAGGGAGGTCGGCAACGCGCAACGTTGACGGGTGGGGGGTATGCCTCTGCCCGTGCGCTGTCCGTTGAATCTCCTTGTGGCAACACCACCCCCCACCCGGACCTGCGGTCCGACCTCCCCCTCAAGGGGGGAGGCGGTTATGATGTGGCATCGCGAATTTACGAGGCCCGATCATGAAACCCTCAGAGCTTCTCCCCGATTCCGTGGCCGTGATCACCGGCGGTGCCTCCGGCATCGGGCTGGCGGCGGCAAAGCATTTCGCAGGAAGAGGATTTTCAGTCTGCATCGCCGATCTGGGGACCGAGCGATTGGCCAAGGCAGCGGAGGAGATCGGCGGGGACAGGGTCATGACGTCGCTGACCGATGTCGGCGATCCGGCGGCGCTGTTGGCACTGGAAGCCTCTGTCGCCGCGCGCTTCGGCGGGACCGATATCCTGATGAACAATGCCGGCACAGCCTTCGGCAGCGGCTGTTTCGGCCCGGCCCACGTCTGGCGGAACGTGCTGTCGGTCAATCTGATGGGGATCGTGCATGGAACGCAGGTTTTCGGCCCCGGCCTGGTCAAGCGTTGGCGGCCCCGGGTTAACAACCAAAACCGCCCCAAGCCAGGCACCCCCCCCCCCCCCGGCCACCCCGCCCCTAAA
>CAZNNJ010000065.1:7769-13452 GCA_964574305.1 uncultured Rhodospirillales bacterium
CACCACAGACCCGCGGGGTGACCGGGCTTGTAACGGGTCGAAGGCCGCGGTGAAGGCCTTCAACGAAGCGCTGTAGCACGAGTTGCGCAAAACCTAGGGCTTCAAGTTTAGCGCCCATCTGCTGATCCCCGGCTATGTCTTCACCGGACTGACCGCCCGTGGGGCAACCGAGAAGCCGGCCGGCGCCTGGACGCCCGAGCAAACCGTCGCCTTCATGATCGAAAGCCTGGAGCGCGGCGACTTCTACATACTTTGCCCCGACAACGACGTGCCGCGCGCGCTCGACGAACGCCGCATCGCCTGGGCCGTCGGTGACCTGATCGAGAACCGCCCGCCTTTGTCGCGCTGGCACCCGGATTATGCCGAGAAATTCGCCGCGTTCGTGAAGGGTTCGTAGTGACTTCGTAGGATACGCGCCGATCAAAAAGGTCCAGTTGCCAACGTAGTAATACAGCCCATACCGGTGATGCTTTACTTGTCGGAGGCTGTCGATGACGATGACCCATCCTGTGCCGGCGACCAGCCGGATCAATGCCAAGCTGGTGCTGTTCGGCGTCATGGGGTTGCTGATATTGGGAGTCATCTGGACCGACGAGCGGTTCCTGATCGACAGCACGGACGAGGAATGGGCGCATATCGCGCCGTTCCGATGGTGGCTGCTGGTCCATGGCCTGGCCGGCTTCACCGCGCTCCTGATCGGGCCGCTCCAATTCTCCGAGCGCCTGCGCCGCACGCACACCAAGCTGCACCGCATGCTGGGGCGGGTCTATATCGGCGCCATCTGCATCGCCGCGCCGATGGCGATCTATATCGGCAATTGGGAGACCAGCGAGATTTCGAACCGGGAAGACTGGGCCCAGGCCGGCGGCTGGATGCTGTGCGCGGCGCTGGCCTTCGTGTTTGCGGTAAAACGCAATATCCCCCGGCACCGGCAATGGGTTGCCCGCTCCTACGGCTTCACCTTCGTCTTCATCATGGCCCGCGCGCCGCACCTGTGGGGCTGGCATTGGAAGACCGAAGAGGACTTCGTGACCTATCGCTGGTTCCTGGTCTTCGCCGCGCTGATCGTGCCCGACCTGATCCTGCAATGGGACGAGCTCACCAAGAGGCGGAAAGTGCGGAGCGCCGCCTGAAGCCTAATGAATCGCCGGCGATGCGTCCCGCGGGTCCGACCAGGCGCTGACGTCGGTGAAGGTGATGAGGGCACCCAGGAAACCAACGCCGGCGTGGCGGGTGGGGACGATCCGCATCAGGAAATGCGCCGGTCCGGCATGGCTGACGAGATAGCGCCCGACGCTGTCCCCGCCCTGGGCCGCCTGGCGGAAAACGCGGGCCAGATCGTCATACAGCAGATGGCACTCGATCTCGTCCAGGCACTGCCCGAGATTCCGCTCGCCGATCGCATAGACCCTTGAAATATGCGGGTTGAAGTGACGGACCCTGAGGCCTTCGTCGACGAAGACCGCCGGAGTCCCGCTCGCCTCCAGCAGGGTCTGCAATTCGGCGCCGATGCGCCTCAGGCCGTGGATCTTCTGCACCAGGTTGGCGGACAGGTTTTCGACCAGGCTGTTGAACATGTCGATCTGGTCGAGGGTCGCTTTGCCGCCCTCCCTGGCCTCCTCCACCACCGGTTGCGTGGGCATTTCGGCATGACGCAGCGCCAGCAGCCGGCGCGACTGCAGCCGGAACTCCTGATGGTCCAGCGGTGACAGGATGAAATCGTTGGCCCCGGCATCGAGCGCGGTGGCGCGATAAGCCATGTCCTCATAAGCGGTGACGACCATGGCCGGCACATCCCGGCAATCGGGCACGCGTCGGAAACGGCGGATCAGTTCGGCCCCGTTCATCGCCGGCATCTGATAGTCGGTGATCAGAAGATCGGGCGTGTGCTCGCGGATATAGGAGAGCGCCTGCCAGGGGTCGCCGAATGCCTTGACTTGGACGTCCGGCTCAAGCGTTGCCGCCAGGCTGGTCAGCACTTTCCGGTTTACGCCTTGGTCATCGACAATGACGACAGAACTCATCCGCTATCCCTTCCGAGCGTGCAACGCAGCATCTGCTGCATCACAATACGCGCCGAATTCCTTCGGCTATGGTCTTGTTCACTAGCTTTACATTATCGGTTTGCTGAATTCATCGCCGATTTCGCAATTTCCGACAATATTTTTTATGATCTTGAGTGAACCATAAATAATAACGGAAGATTTGTCACGATATTATCGCAGGCGCACCAATCAAAAATTAATCGATAATTTTAATTAAGATTATACTCTTGAGCCTGACTGATAACCCCCGGATATCGGCTGAAAATTATCGTCGACCGACCGAATTTTTCGGTTGACGAGGAATTGTGCAATGCATTAGGAGTACTGCTATAGGATTAATCCTTTCGGCTTAACCGATGGAGGCGAAGGTGGCTCTGCAGACGGTCTCTCTCCCTGGTGGTAATGGCGGCTTCACCGCCATTCCAGTCGAACACGATGCAAAAGCCACACTGACGGCCGCGATCAAGAACCTGTTCAACGCCGCCGGCAGCAATATCACCGCCAATGAGATCGCCTCCGGCGTCGACGGAACGAAAGGTTTCTTCAACCTGGTGCTGGACGGCGCCCTGGCGCCGACGACGATCACCGCGGGCGCGAACGTCCAGGCCCTGTTCGATACCGGCGCCGGACAGGACACGCTGGTCGGCAACACGGCCACCACCCTGTTCGTCGCCAACAACGCCGGCGATTCGATCAGCAGCACGGCCGCCGCCTCAACCATCATCGGCGGCGCCGGCAGCGACACGGTATCGGCGGTCGGCGATGTCACCGCCTATCTGGAGGGTGGCAGCAACCAGGTGAATCTGGGCGGCGGCGCCTTGAGCCTGCTCGGCACCGGCGGCAAGGACACGGTCAATGTGGTGGCCGGCAACAATACGGTCGACGCGAAGTACAAGGCGACGCTCGACCTCAGCGGCAACGGAACGACCGACCAAGTGACCCTGGCCGCGGGCAGCTCCGTCTATATTTCGGGCAGCAACGTCACCACCAAAATCACCGGCAATAACGAAACCATCGTCATCACCGGCAGCAACGAGCATATCAACCTGATCGGCTCAGGCGACACGATCATCATCGCCGGCGGCAGCAACGACACGATCACCTACAGCAACCCCGGCAAGGGGAAAGGCCATGCCGCGACCGTGATCGGCGGGGGAGACGACAGCAAGGGCAAAGGGCACGACGCGCTCGGCGGTGCGAGCGCCGCCGCGACCGTCCATGGCGCGCGCGCGTCCCTCACCCATGTCGCGGGCGAGCACAATATCTTCACCGCCACCCGGCATGCCGACACGATGGCGGGCGCGCTGCACGATAAAACGGGCGGCAGCGACCTGTTCAAGCTGGACGCGGCAATGCACAGCAACCATACGATCACTGCCTTCTCCAACCAGCACGACACGATCTCGATCGGCCATATCACCGAGAAGCAGATCGCGGCCGGCCTCCGCCATGCGACGATCACCGGCGCCGGCGCCCACACCACCACGATCTTTACCGCCGACAATACCAAGATCACGATCGTCGGCGACCGGGTGCTGACCTCGGATATCAAGCCCGGGCATTGAGAACCGCGCAGTTAACACGGAAAGGTCCCGGATTCGGGGCCTTTTTCTGTTGCGCTTGGGTTACGCCGGGCCCTATGCTGGGCGCCCTGATCACAGTCGCGGGCCGGCTGCCGCCAAACGGGAACAAGACCCGGCGCGGAATCGCATGCCCAAAGCGCAATCACAAGGTATGGGCACCAAATAACAGTACCAGCCTTCCGCTTTAGCATTAGTATCAGAAGTCCCCTGGGCCCTTCCGATTCTAGCATTTTCCTTAAGGTGCCGCCGCCCCCGGCGGCAAGTATTGCCCCGTATCGCTCGCCGGCAGCGGCGCAGCCGAAACCCTAGGACGGGCGGATGGCTGAGGCGCGGCTGATACTCGCCGGTGAAGGCGGCCTGTTCCGCGAGGGGCTGAAGCACGTGCTGGCCGACCGCAGGCTTACCGTGGTCGGCGAGGTTGCCCAGCTGACCGACGCGCTGTCCGTGCTGCGATCGCTGAAGAAGGGTGCCGACCTCATCGTCTGGGACCAGCCGGAGGCGCCGGCCCGCCAGCTCGAGGCGCTGAGACAGATCACCGCCGACTTTCCGAAGACCAGGGTTGTGATCCTGGCCGACCGGATGGACGCCGCCAACGCCGAGCTCGCCGCCCAGGCCGGCGCCTCCGGCCTGCTGCCCAAGACCATCTCCACCGCCGCGCTCGGCCTCGCGCTCGAGCTCGTGGCGCTGGGCGAGAACCTCTTCACCGCCCCCCTGAGCCTCTGGCGCCACGACCCGCCCGCCGGCGACGACCGCCCCGCCCCCGCCGCAATCTCAAAGGACGCTCTGACCCACCGCCAGCGCCAGATCCTGGAATATCTCGAAGCCGGCCTGTCGAACCGCGCCATCGCCTCGAAGCTGGACGTCGCCGAGGCGACGGTGAAGGTGCATGTGCGGGCGCTGCTGACCAAGATCAATGTCGATAACAGGACCCAGGCGGCACTCTGGGCGAAGAGCCAGAAGTAGGCCGCGGCGAGCCCGAGAGGGGTAGGCCCGGAAAGTCGTGAGCGGTTCGGCCGGATCGGTATAATCTGCCGGTTTGAACTGTTGATCGGCTTGCCGCGGCAACCCGCCATTTCAGGAGCACGCCATGAAAACCACTGCGCTGACCCTGCTTGCGATCGTTCTGCTCACCCCGGCCGCCATGGCGGCCGGCGCGGGCGACCCGACCGCGCCGATCCATCAACTCATCGATGGCTTCAACACCGGCGATGCGAAATCCACCTTCGCCGCCTACGCGTCCGGCGGCATCTCTATCATCGACGAGTTTCCACCGCATCGCTGGATCGGCCCCAAGGCTCCGCAGAATTGGGCCGCCGATTTTGCGAAATTCAGCGCGGCCGCCGGCGTCACCGAAGCGAACGTGAAATACAGCGACCCGAGCCGCACCGAAATCGGCGGCAAGGTGGCCTATGTCATCGTGCCGACGGTCTACACCTATAAGGAGCACGGCCAGCCAATGACCGAGGACGCCCAGATGACCTTCGTCCTGCACGATGGCGGCGCCGGCTGGAAGATCGCCGCCTGGACCTGGTCGGGGATGAAGCCGCATCCGGCGAAGTGATTCGGGGGCTGTATTGATTCTTGCCGGTCCGATGCCTTCCGGTCGCCGGCACGTCACATCCCCGCCACCTCCGGAATCACCTCGCGGCCGAATACCTCCAGCGGGGTGATGTCCTGGACGTTGGGCATGTTGAAGATGGCGTGGTCGACGCCGATGGCTGCGAGCGCCTTGCAGTGGGCGACGATGTCCTTGGCCGTCATCTGCCCGGGGGCGAGATGGGCGGTGCCCAGCGTGGTCTTTTCGATTTCGGCATAGTCGCGGCCGAGGCGGTCGCAATGGGCTTTCAGCACCTCCAGCTTGGGCGCCACCATCGTGGCATCGCCGAACAGGTTGCAGGCGTCGGCATATTGGGCGACCAGGCGCAGCGTCTTCTTCTCGCCGCTGCCGGCCACCAGGATCGGCGGGTGCGGGCGGGAGAGCGGGTGGGGGACGCAAAGCGTCTCGGCGAGGCGGTAATGCTCGCCCCCGGAGGCGCTCTTAACGTCCGACCCCAA